>JAISAX010000871.1 GCA_031266495.1 Opitutaceae bacterium | reverse complement strand
CCCGGCGGGGGCGGGGGGGGGCGGGGCCGGGGCGGGGCCCGCGGGTTCCGTGGCGGGCGCGGGCGCGGCGGTGGCGGGGGGCGTGGGTGTCGTCGTTGGTGATGGCGGAGCCGTGGTCGATGATGAGGGTCGCGCCGGCACGGACAAGGGTTTCGAGTTTGGCAAGGGTGCCGTCGGAGAGGCGGGGGGCCATGCGGAGGAGGATGGCGCGTTGGGTGTCGCAGTGGCCGGCGAGGAGGGCGTCGTTGTAAATCACGTTGTGCGGGAGGTGGGCGAAGCGGAGGGCGGCGTACCAGGTGGCAAGGTCCTTGACCGGGGCGGCTTTCACCCAGTCTTCGTGATTGGCGGGGACGCGGGCGCGGCCGCTTTCGAAGGAGTACAGGAGGCCGATGGGGTGGAGGCGGCGGTTTTGCGAGAGAACGATGTCGCCGACGTTGGCGATTTCCTGTTTGACGAGGGGGAGGGCGCGCAGGGCGGCGGGGGATACTTTTTCCGGGTTGAAGAGGGAGAGGTGATCGCCTTCGGGGGTGTAGGCGTAGGAGGGGACGAGGCCGTTGGCGCCGTGGACGATTTTTTGCCAGAGGAAGCCGCGCATCTGGCCGGGTGTGAGCGGGACGTCGGCGGCGTAGGGGCGGTCGTCAATGGAGAGGTAGTCGCGGATGCCGCCCCAATACATGCCGGCGTCGCGGTAGTTGTTTTCCACAGACACGACGAGGGTGTTTGCGGAGGCGGGGCGGGGATCGAGTTCGGCGGTGATGTCGATGCCGAAGCGTTCGTTCCAGGTTTGGGTGCGGTGGATGCGGCGGCCGTTGAGCCAGAGGGTCGCCGTATCGGAGAGTTTGCTACCGTTGAGGTAGGCGGGGGCGGGGCGGGCGCCGGGGGGGAGGCGGAAGGTGGCGCGATACCAGCCGCGGGTGCAGTCGGCATGGCCTTGCGCGCCCCAGAGGCCGGGAACGGTGATGGGGGTCCAGTCGGGCGAGGCGTCGTTGTGCGCGGGGTCGGTGAATCCGAGTTGCTCGCCCTGGCGGGCGTTGTCGGGACGGAATTTCCAGAGGTGGTCGAGTTCGACGAGGCGGGTGCCGGGGACGGGGTTGCGTCCGTAGCCGCGCGGGGCGACTTCGATGTCGATGAGGGGTTTTCGGGTGGTGGTGGTGGCGACGAAGGCGGCCAGTTTGCCGGTCATGCCGGGGATGAGCATGGCGCGGATTTCGTCAAAATTGTCTCCTCCGGTCTGGGAGATGAGGGAGCCTCCGCCGCCTTCGGCTCCGTAAAAATCTTCGCTGGAGATTTTGAGGGGTGGATAGACGCCGTTGCCGCCGCTGTAGCCTTGATTGAGGTCGCAGGTGGACTGGATGGTGAGGTGGACGTGGGGCGAGGTGTCCGTTGCGCGGATGAAGGTGGCGAGTTCGGCGAGGTGCCCGGCGAAGACTTTTTCGATGTATTTCTGCCAATCCACCCAGAGGGGGATGGAAAAGCCGGCGGGCCGGAGGCCGGCGAGGGTGCCGCCGGCGTTGCCGGATTTTTCAGGGGGGCGCATGTCGGCGAAGCTGCGAAAGGCGGCGCCCCAGGCGGCGTTGGCGCGGTCGATGGTGATGTATTTGGCCTGCATGGCGCCGCGGAAGCCGGCGAGGTTGGCGGGGCTGTAATCGGTGTAGCGGACTTCGTTGAAGAGTTCGTAGGAAAATACCGGATACTTGCGGGTGATGCCGAGGATGGAGCGCCACATGTTTTCGCGCAGGCGGCGTCCGTCGGGGTCTTCGAAGCGGTAGTTGATGAAGTGGCTTTTGTTGACGTAGAGGTCGGGGTGATCGTTGTAGAGGGGCATGCGTTTGCCGGGGAAAACGTCCTGGAGTTCTTCGTAGGGCTGGATGTGGGCGGCGAGGCCGGCGGTGAGGACGCGGCGGAGTTGGGCGTCGAGCCAGTCGTAGTTTTGCCACCAGACTTCGGTGGCGCCGCCGGTCTTTTTGCGGGTGCGGATGACGGCGGCGCTGCATGTGTCCTGAAAGTGAACGAAGTCGGCGCCGAGGAGTTTGTAGAGCCAGGGGTAAACGACGGTGGATTCGAAGCCCATGAGGAAGACGGGGCGTCCGGGGGCGTCGGCGCGGACAAACTGGCCGTCATGGATACGCAGGTTGGAGGCGGTGGCAGGCCAGTTGGCGTTGGCCGGGTCGCGTTCATGGGTGGCGGGCAGGATGACGTCGCGGATGTCGAGTTTCCGGGTGGAGGAGGGGGACGATGCGGTGGCGGCGGCGGCGGGAGCGGGGGTTGGCGGAGTGGAGGGGGTTTCGGGGATGAGGAGGCGGTTGACTTCGTCCTGGTCAATGGCGTCGAGGGTGGATTGACGGGCGATGGGCGTGAGGCGGATGGCGTCAATCGCGAGCAGGCCCTGGCCGCGCAGGGTCGCGTGTAACCGGATTTTGGTGACGTCGGGCGGGATTGCGATGGTGGTGCCGTGAATGGTTTCGCGTCCGTCGGGCGCGCCGAGTCCTTTGGTATAACGGATGACGTGGAGGCGGTGATCGGGGGCGCCGGATTCCCGTTCCCGTGCAAAGGTGGTCCATCCGGGAGTGGGCTTGAGCAGGCTGATGACATAGCCGCCGCCTGTCCAACGGATGTCAAGGGTGCCCGCGCCATAGGCGAGTTTCCAGGCAAAATCCAGTTGCAGGAGCGAGGCGGGCGTGACGGCGATGTCGTCGGTAAACGCCTCGACGGCTGTGTCCGCGCCGAAACCGGAGAGGAAAAGGGAGGACGTTTCCTCGTATCCGTCTTCCGATGACACGTTGACTTTGGCCTCGCCCCGGCGCGTGTGGGAGCGCCAGGGGCCGGAGTCAAAGTCGGGATTGGGCACGAGGTTGTCCGTGGTCGTGGCGGCGGCTGCGGTGGTGGCGGTTGCCAGCACGAGGATCAGGGCGCGTATCGGGAACTGTCGGTACATCTCGGGGGGGGGGGGGGGGAGGGGTGGGTGTTGGTTTAACGTTGGTGTTTGCGGCAGCGGGAGGCGAGGGCGGCGCCCAGCCCGACGAAACTTGCGAGGATGGCAAGGGTGGCGGGTTCGGGGATGGCGTTGCCAATCCGGAGCTGGATGCTGTCGGCATTGTAAAGGAGGGTGGCGGCGTAAGCTTCAAGTCCGGCGCCGGGAACGAGCTGGCCGGTGTAGGCATTGGCGGCATCGAAGGAGACGAGAGTGTAGATTCCGTCCGCGAGCACGCCAGTGGCGCCGGCAATGGAGGTGAAGTTGATGACGTTGTTGTTGAAGTGGACGCGGGCGCCGCCGTCGGTGTCGGTGGACGACAGGCCGGTGAAGGCAAGGGTGTCGAGCGCGGCGGTTTCAGGGTTCAGGTCGATGGCGAGGAGCGCGCCGGTGGCGAAGGTTGCGTGCCCGGTGGTGGAAGCGAGGTCGATGGTGAGCGTCTGGCCCGCCGTTGTGCTTGCGCCGGTGGCGTCGGTATCGCCGGGGGCCACGGTGGCTCCGCTGGCAATGGAGACGCCGGCTGTCCCCGCCGGAGCAATCGTGCCGGTGCCTCCCAATATCGCGGGGTCGTATCCGTTGATCACTGACACGGATCCCATGCCTGTGCCGGATCCGGCGCTGTTGTTGATGAGGAGAAGGCCGCCGTTGTGCTCGGTGGAGCCGCTGAAGATGTTGGCCGCGGAGAGGCGAAGGATGCCGCTGCCCGCTTTGTAAAGCGAGAGTCCGCCCGCCCCGATGGTGCCGTCCGAAATGACGCCGGTGATGTTGGCGTTGGTGAGCGTGGCCTGGGTGGAGGTGATGATGCGAAGGGAGTTGGCAATGGCGCCGGTCTGGCCGGCGGTGGCGCCGTCCGCGAGTTTGCCGCTGATGTTGCCCGTGAGGTTCAGGGTTCCCTGGGTGACTTCGACCCGGAAGTGGTACGCGTCCGCGGTGGAGCCGGCGCGTTCGAGCGTGAGTGCGCCGTTGAGGGTGTTGGCGCCGGAGTCGTTTTTCAGCGTGACGGACGATGTATCTGTGATGGCGGTCGTGTAGCGGAGGGTGACGTCTTCGCTGGTGGTGAGGTTGTTGAGGAAATGCAACTGCGGTGCGGCGGTGGCTGTGCGGTTGACGACCGTGCCGTTGCCCGCGCCTGTCGCGCCGAGCGCCGTGCCGCTGCGCAGGTAAACGTGTCCGGCGTCGATATGTGTAGTCCCGGAATAATTACCGCTTCCGGCGAGATAGAGCGAGCCGCCCCCGAGCTTGATAAAGCCCTGCGTGCCTGCGATGCCCGTGGCAAAAAACTGGTAGCCGCGAGTGGTGGTGATCGTCGGTCCGCCGGACTGGGGGTCGCTGACCGCGAGGGTGAGCCATTGGCCGGTGAAATTCCATTGCTGGGCGCTGTCGAGGACGAGGTGTCCGATGGTGCGTCCGGAATCAATGGTGATGGAGGTGGCGCCAGCGATAGCCGTGTTGAAGGTGGCCGTGGCGTCCGCGCCGGAAGCAATGTTGCCATTGTTCCAGTTGCCCGCATCGGACCAGTTGCCGCCCGATGTGGTGGCCCATGTGCCGTCGGTAGCGGCGACGGCGACACGGGAGGCGCCGGAGGCGAGGATTGCGAGCGCGATCGATATGCCAAGGCATGCCGGAAGACGCGTGGTCGGGTGGGTCTGGTTTTGCATGGATAATGTATTTTTCGGAATGTGAACTTGCGAGCGGAGGATGGTTCGTCGTCAGCGACGGCCAGGCACGAAGTTCAATCGCCAAAGGAAAATCCGCCAAGGCGCACGTAACCTTACATAAGGTAAACGATTCTCCCCTCGGTTCTGGGCCGGCCCGGGGCGGGCCCCCCCCCCCCGGGGGGGG
>JAISAX010000870.1 GCA_031266495.1 Opitutaceae bacterium | reverse complement strand
CCCCCCCCCCCCCCCTTCCCTCGCTCCGACACCCGTTTCCGCCATGTCACATTCCAAAAAATCCTGTCCTCATCCTGTTGTTCGCTCTCAGTGGCGCGATAGCGCCCAATCGAGAATCCAGAATCGAGAATCGAAAATCAGCCGCGGCTTCACCCTCATCGAGCTGCTCACGGTCATCACCATCATCGGCATTCTGGCGGCGATCATCCTGCCGACGGTTTCCCGGGTCCGGAAGACGGCCCGCAAGGTCCAATGCGCAAACAACATGCGCCAGATAGCCACCGCCATGATGTTGTATGCCAACGACCATCGCGGCAAGCTGCCGGTGGCATTCGACGAAAAGAACGAACGCTGGGATTCCAAACTGCGCACCTACCTGGACATCGTGATCCTGCCGGGAGGAAGCACATCCGGTCCGTCGCCCGTCTTTAAATGTCCGGAGGATCCGCGTCCGCTCGTGGTTTCGGAATCGCCGGCGAAATGGGCGCGCTCCTACACGCTGATGCGCGCCAACGACAGCGAGAACCAGTGGGCCTTGGGCATTGGTGTTTTCGGTTCGGTCGGCGGAGTCCAGTACAGCCGCAATCTGTCGGAACTGGCATTCCCTTCAAAATCGGTGATGTTCACTGAACTGTTTACCGATTCATCCGGCGCGATTGTGGACAATTACCAATACTCCGGCTCCCTCTGCATCTCGACCGGGTGGGTCGCCGACTTGGGTTACAAGGTTTGCGGACGCATCGGCGGCGGATTTTACCACGGCAACGCCGTCAATTTCGCCTTCGCCGACGGCCATATCGAGTCCACCAACCCGAAGAATATCAACACGAGCGCGTTCAATCATTTCCGCGCCTGGTAACCGGCGCGCGCGTCACCAAACACCGGATACACCGCCCGCCTTCCTCTCCCGACTGCTCCCGAACCATCCGTACACATGAAACACACACCAACATCACCAACATCCACCCTGGTCTCCAGACTCGCGGCAACCCTCGTGGCTTCCGCAACTCTCGCCGTCAGCGCATTCGCGTTCGATGTCATCAACGAAGATTTCGGCTCCTCTTGGACCTGGAACGACATGGCCGTATCCGGCTGGACGCGCATGGCCTACAACCCGAGCGGCGCGCCCTCCCGGTTCAATCTCGATGACGGAGCGGGAAGCGCGGCGGCGTTCAACAATGTCGGCATCACGAAAAACTTTTCGTCCACGCTCACGCTCACCAGGGATTTCGATCTCACGGCCAGTATCACGGCCAGCAACTACCAGCGTTCGGTCTATATCCTCGTGACCAGCGCGCCCGATGCGGACGGGAAAATCTCCGGCTACGGCCTGGTGCTCAACACGGCATTGCAAACCAACTACAACGGCCAGGGTGCCGTTTCCATTCGCAAGCTCGACGGCGTGGCCGCGGCGGACCTCCAGCCAAACAATCCCCGCGGCGCCGACATTTCCAGTCTGGTGGCATCCGGCATCACACTCTCCATAGGGGCCGCCCCGACGTCGGCCAGCCAGTTTGGCACGGTCCGCCTGACATGGAATGCCGCCGATGGCGCGCTCAACCTGTACCTCGGCGGCAATTCGGTGGCCTCGGCATCGGTCAAGGACACGTCATTCGCGTCGTTCTCCAACATCTACATTTCGGGGAACGGCACCGGCTATTTCGACAGCGTCACGCTCACGACGACCGCCAGTCCGGTCCCCGAACCCGGCACGTATGCGTTGATTGCGGGCGGCGTGCTGTTGGCAATTGCGCTCGCTCGCAGAGGATTCGCATCGCGCTGATTCCCCCAAAAAATTTACCCGATCACATCCCCCTCATGCGTCCTCTTCTTTTTGGTCTGATCCTGTCGCTGCTCTCCGCCGCTTCCGGTCGCGCCCACGCCTGGACGGCCCAACCACCCGCGACCTACACAACCGACAAGGACATCTCCTACTACGAAGAGACGACGCTGAAGACCTCCGCTGCCAGCGCCGGCGCCAGCGCCGCTGCCATCGACTACCAGCGGGCGCAATGCAAACTCGATCTGCTGCGCCCGACCAACCGGCCCGGATTCGCAACCGTGGTGTGGTTTCACAGCGGCGGACTCGTCGCCGGGCAACGCGGATTCCCCCGCCTGCAAGGCCAGGAAATCGCGCTCGTTGCGGCAGGTTACCGGCTCTCGCCGCAGGGCAAGTTCCCGGATTTTCTGGAAGACGCGGCAGCCGCCACGGCCTGGGTGTTGCGCCACATCGCGGACTACGGAGGCGACCCGCAAAAAGTGTTCGCCGGCGGAGCCTCCGCCGGAGGTTATCTCGCGGCGATGGTCGGGATGGATCCGCGCTGGCTGGCGGCGCACGATCTCTCGAACCGCCAACTCGCCGGATTGCTGCCGGTCACCGGGCAAATGACGACGCACTTCACCGTCAAGAAACTGCGAGACGACACCGGCCCGGACCTGCGCCCGCTGATCGACGAGTATTCACCAATCTATTACGCAGCTGAAGTTACGCGGAACGACGTGGCACGGGCTTCCAGCCCGTGGACGGCGAAGCCGCCGGATCGGAGGTGACAGTGGCGCGGGCGTCTCGCCCGCTGACGGCGCGCAGCGCCGCCCGGAAATGCGGGCGTTTGGCAGAAAAAGCCCGCGCCACAGCGCACTGCGTAACCTCCGTTACTGGCTGAAGTTGCGCGACGCCCCCTGCTCACCCTGCCCACCCTGCCCACCCTGATTTCGCGGATGAAATTTCGCGTGCTGCTCCACCAGCCGCCGCTCTTCCACCGCCGTGTAGATCTGCGTCGTCGCGATACTGGCATGGCCGAGCATTTCCTGGATGGCCCGCAGATCCGCCCCGCCGCTCAACAGATGTGTGGCGAATGAATGCCGCAGCAGGTGCGGCTTCACCGGTTTGGTAATGCCCGCCGCCTTCGTGTATTTCTTGACCAGCACCCAGAGCATCTTGCGGGAGATCGCCGTGCCGCGTTCGCTGAGAAAAAGCGGACTGCCCGTCTTCGCCTTCACGAAATGCGGACGCCCCGATTCCAGGTAAACCGCCACCGCATCGCGCGCCTTGCTCCCCACCGGCACCACGCGCTCCTTCGCTCCCTTGCCGAAGACCCGCAAAAAACCATTCTCCAGATCGATCTGCTGCAAGGCCAGCCTCGACAACTCCGAGACCCGCAACCCGCTCGAATAAAACAACTCCAGGATCGCCCGGTCGCGCAGCGCATGCGGCGAGCCACCCGTCGGCGCGGCGAGCAGACGCGACACCTCCTCCGCATTGAGCGTGCCCGGCACGCGCCGCACCAGCTTCGGCCCCTGCAACAACTCCGTGAAATCGTCCAGACGCACCCGTTCGCGCACCAGATGCCGGGCAAACATCCGCAACGCCGACAGCTTCCGCGCCAGGCTCGCCACGCTGTAGTCGTACCCGTCGAGCGAATACAGCCAGTCCATCGCGTCCGCGCCCGTCGCCGCGCGCCAGTCGCGCACGTTCTTTTTGCGCAGCAAAAATGCCGCGCACTGCGTGAGGTCGCTTTCGTAGGCCTCCAGCGTCCGGTCCGAGCGCCCGCGCTCGAGCGTGAGCGTGTTGCCGAAGTCCGTGATCGGCCCGGCGAGGGCCTCCGGCAATGCGACCGGGGGGGG
>JAISAX010000853.1 GCA_031266495.1 Opitutaceae bacterium | reverse complement strand
CCCCCCCCCCCCCCCCCCCCCCCCCCCCCCCCCCCCCCCCCCCCCCCCCCCCCCCCCCCCCCCCGGACTCGCACCGGCAGTGCACAGCATTGCATTGCAGGGCAGGGAGGCGGCGCTTTGCGCCGTCCACGGGCGATCGGATCGTCAGGAAAAGCCCATGTCACTCCTGATCCGGCGGCTTCGCCGTCTGCGGGCGAGACGCCCGCGCCACTTATGCGAAGGGCTTCATATGAAGCCCTTGCTGGAGGCATCGTTTCGCGATGCCTCCAGCAAGAAAAAATCCGTCGTGGCGCGAGGTCCGGAAGCGGGCGGGACTGGAGTGGTGGACGCATGGAAAACCGGGCAGTGATCGAAAGGCGAAAATGGGTTTGTGAACAGGAAGCTGAAAGATTTAAGCTATGGAGTCAAGAGTTTTAATTTTCATCTCCGTCGAGGCCGGCAAGATGCCGGCGGTCCCAGGCGCTTCCGCGCCGATGGCCAAAACACCGTCCTCCTCCCCCCCCTCCCCCCATTGGTTGACGAGGTTCCAGTCCGAACCGATGCGCATGATCCCGAATCACAGAATGCTCCCGGCAAAGAGGTGTAAGTGATGTTACGCGGAACGCCGTAGAGGCTTCACTTGCGAAGCCCGCGAAAACCTTGGGACATCGCTACTTCGTCCGGCTGGCGCGGGCGTCGCAAGCGACGCCCCTACCTCTGGAGTGCGTAACATCAGGGTGTAACTCAAAGTGGTGTCAGCAGGACAGGATTCCGGAATTTTTAGACAAAGGCCACAAAGCTCGCAAAGCCACCGCAACGACTCCTGCTTTGCTTGTTCCCTTGGTCTTTCGTCCTTTGGTCTTCTTCTTGGCGATCTTCGTGACCTTTGTGTTAAAAAATCCCTGTCCTGGAATGCTGTCGCTCCTGATGGCGTTGACATAACGTTGAGTTACACCCCTTGGCGAAGAGACTGTCGGTGATCTGTTTGTCACCAGTGGTGAAGAAGATATATGTCTCATTTCCGGGGGGAAGAGGCGTTTTCGGGAAAAAATCACAAGAAATGCGATTTCGATTGATAAAAACCGGAAGTTATGAAATTGCGTTGGGCATTATGCTTCTCCGCTTCGAAGTCGGCAATTTCCGCTCCATCAAAGACCGCATGGTTCTTGATTTGCGTGCATCGGCCGATTCCTCCCATCGCGAGACGAACACGTTTTCCCTTACTGATGAACCTGTTTTGAGATCCGCAGCGCTCTATGGCGCCAACGGAAGCGGCAAGTCCAATGTGCTTCGCGGGCTCAAATTTTTGACGGATTTTGCTTATTTTTCAGCGACCGGCACCCAGCAGGATTCGGAAATTGACGTCATACCGTTTCGTTTGTGCACGGAGACGGAATCCGGTCCCTCGTTTTTCGAATTGGAGACTGTTCGCGATGGTATCAAATATCGTTATGGTCTGGAAGTGTCACGACGGCGAGTTCATGCCGAGTGGCTGTTCGAAGCCAGGTCCTCTCGTGAGGCCATGCTGTTTACCCGTGAAGGTAATGAGATCATTTGTAATCCTGATCGTTTTCGTGAGGGCAAGAATTTGGTCACACGCACGCGTCCAAACGCGTCGTTCCTCTCCGTTTGTGCACAGTTCAATGGTGAAGTCGCTTCTCGCGCTCTTGCTACTATTGCGTCGGTGATAATCACTCCCGATGCACGGATTTATCAAAATGGCATAAGCCGGACGTTGATGCGTTTGGGAGAGGAAAACTTTCAGCAGCGCGCTCTTGAAATGCTGGCGGCTGCCGATCTTACGATCAAGGGATTGCGCGTCGATTCATCCAATCGGCAGACTGAGTTTTTGTCTTTGGCCAATCCTGTCGATGTGTATAGCAAGGTGATCAAAACGATTCACAAAAAATACACGGCGAATCAGGAACCGGTCGAGGACGTGGAGTTTGATTTGCTGGCCGATGAATCCGCAGGCACGGTCCGTTTTGTCAGTTTGCTGGCCCCTTTTATTGATGGACTGGCAGGAGGCCACGTAGTTGTTGCTGATGAGCTGGACAGCAGGATGCATCCTCTCATGACACGATTTTTGGTCAGCCTGTTTCATGGTCCGGCGAACACGAACGGAGCACAGTTGATATTCGCGACCCACGATGTTAATCTTCTTTCAAACAAATACTTCAGGCGCGACCAGATTTATTTTACCGAGAAGGATCGAGCCGAGGCGACACACCTTTATTCCCTCGCGGATTATCGAGTGGAAGGAGACCGGGTGCGAAAAGACGCTTCGTTCGCCAAGGATTACCTTCTGGGAAAGTTTGGCGCGGTGCCATTCATTGGTGACTTTATGATTACTCAGCCGGACGCCAAAGCGAATGCCTAAGCCTTGGGAAACATCAAACGGATTGAATACGGACAGCCTGGTGGGAGAGGCGATTGTACAACGCAATCAAGCCGTGGATCGGGGAGAGCCATTCAATGAAGTTTGGTGTGTATTCGACCGTGATGCGTTCACCGCACAGCAATTCAACCGGGCGTTGCAGATTGCGCGCAACGAGAAGATTCGCACGGCGGTTTCGAACGAGGCGTTCGAGCTTTGGTATCTGCTGCATTTCAATTTTCATGATGCAGGTATTTCTCGTAAAACGTATCAGCGACGATTGACGGCAGTCCTGGGTCAGACATATCGCAAAAATATGGACGGGATATATGGGCTCATTTTCAGCCGACAGCCTGCTGCGATTCGTAACGCCAGGAAACTGTTGACTCGTTATGCGATCTGGAATCCCGAGTCGCACAATCCCTCCACTAATGTATTTGAATTGGTCGAGCGACTCAATGCCCTTGCCGAATAGTCTGTCCGCTCTGGTGCTCTGTTACCACGGTTTGTGTTGCTTGACTGTGCCGTTGTCGGAGTTGTCGATCTTGTAGCTGCGCAGAGAACGGAAGAGGGCGCGGATGTCGTGGATGCCGCCACAGGTGAACCAGATGCCGGTGACCACGGTAATGAGAATAGGCAAGGCAATACAGGCAATATGCCAGAAGCCGAGCCAGGTGTCGTTGCTCCAGGGTTTGATCCAGCTCACCCAGCCCCACTGACCGACGAGGTTCCAGGCCGAACCGATGAGCATGATTCCGAACCACAGAATGCTCCAGGCAAAGAGGCTGCCGGTAATCCACTTGTCCCCGGTGGTGAAATTTTCATCCACACCGATGATGCGCGAGAATGTCCACTTCCTCGCCGGGGCAATGAGGTGTTCGTCCCGATGCAACATCTTGTTGAGCGGATAATCCTTCCGGCAGGTGAGAAGAGAAAGGCTCACATAAAGAGCAATGGCGATCAGGGTGCTGAAAAATCCGATCTGCGCACCATTGAGCGTAAAGACAGGCAGAGGAGGGATCTCGCAGACGGCGAGTATCCGGTTTATCGCGACAGTCATAAAATCGTCACCCCATATCTTGTAGCAGACAATGCCGCCGCCGGAGAGAACGGAGCCGGCAATCATCGCCGCCCAGGCGCCCGCCGTGGTTCCTTTTTTCCAATACAAACCTCCGATGATCGCGGCCCCGGCCCCGCCCATGTAAACGGTCATGGTGACGGTGAACCACATGACGATGTATTCGGTTGCCCGGAAAAAAGCGCCAAACAGAAAGGCGAAGACCGCCACGCCGGTGATGCACCAGCGCAGCATGCGAATGTGCCCCTTGGGCGAAGGGGGACGCTTGAGGCGCGGGAGAATGACATCCTGGGCAAGAATGCCGCCCCAGGAATGCAGGTGGGTGGAGTCGCCACCGAAAATGCCCATGAGGAGAATGGCGCAGAGCGCGCCCTTGATGCCGACAGGAAGCATGTGCGCGAGCGCGACGGGAATCGTCATTTGTTTCCGGATCTGCGCCTGGTCGATGCCGGCGATGGCTTCACGCGCCTCGACCGAAGAGGCGACAAAATCCGGATGATTGAGCCAGGTGAGCGCTCCCAGAGCCAGAAGCACGACGACTGCTCCTTTGCCCGATTCCCGCCAGCGGCCAAGGAGACCTCCCATGCGAGCCTCGTGCGGAGTCGCTCCGGCGGCATTGTAGGCGCTGGAGTTTTGCCAGGCCATGGTCCCGTAGGTGCCGATAAACACACCCATGAGCACATACCAGAGGTTAAAATCCTGCACGGCCCAGGCATCGAACGGGTTGACCATCGACTGATCGGGCGGACGGTTGCCGATGAACTCCGCCATCTCGCTCCACTTGATCATGCAAAGCACGCCGATGATGATGACGATGTACATGAGCTGCGAAAAAATGCCCTCGATGCAATCCGTCACCATCAACGTGATCAATCCGCCTGAAATCGTGAGCGCGAGGGCGATGGCGAGAAAAAACCCCATCAACGGGATGTAGGTGGGGAATGAATACGAAAGAAAGGAAAGCTCCGGCGGCAGTTGCAGGAAATACACCATGAAGCGCGCGCCGATGGCCGGGATGATACCGAAATTGACAACACCGGCGAGGAAGCCGAGCACGCCGGTAAAGAGGCGGAAATTGCGGCTGTAGCGCATCTCGAAAAACTGGGCCAGCGTCATCGCCCGGGTCTCGCGAAAACGATAGATGACGAAACCGAAAATGGCGACGACGAGGCCGACCGGAACCGTGATCCAGCCCCACCAGGTGGGGACGAAGCCAGACTGCGCAAAAATCTCCCACAGGGCGACAAAGACAACCGCCCCGGCTTGCATTTCACCTTTGGCCACGGCGAGCAGGTAACGTCCGCCGACTCGCCCGCCCGAAACGAAATGCGCGACGCTTTTCATGTGCCGGTGCGTGACGACGCCGATCACGAGAATGATCAGTAATGGGATTCCAATGACGAACCAGTCGGGCGTGCGCATGGGGAAATGACAGGAATCGTAAGGACGGATATGTTATTCGCCTTGTCAGGAACAGAATGATACGGGAAACGTCAGTATTCCCAAAAGGTGGTATCCGATTGCGGAGGGACTTCTTTTATGGAGCCAACATGTCCGTCAAGATAGAGCACGTTGCTGTGGCTGCCGTGGATGTTGGGCACCAGTTTTACAACGCTGCTGCTGTAAAGAAGTATGCTCCAGTCCGTCCGCGCTGCATTGATTTCGGTTTCGCCAGTCATGCACAGTCGCGAGGCATGGTCGGAACCGTTCATCTTCTTGTTGAGGAGTCCGTAGTGGTTCCATCCGTAATTGCTGGAGGCCGACGAGGTCGCCGGGTTGGCCAGTTGGCTGGCGTTCTGGTCACAGAAGAGGATGCTTTTCTCTCCCTTCTTGATGGCTGTAATGGAAGCGTTGATATAGTTTTTTGAACCATCCTGCATGTAGCCCGTCAGTTTGTAGGTCCAGGGGCCGCTGTTTTGGGCGACGGCCAGCCAGCCGGTGGGGAGGTTGTCCTTGTTGTCGGCCGCATAGAGGGCAACGGCGGTGTGCAACTGGCGGAGGTTGGAAATGCAGGTGGCGTTGCGGGCACTCTTGCGGACCGAGGCGACTACCGGAATCAGGATCCCGGCGAGGATGCCGATGATGGTAATGACCGTGAGGAGTTCGATCAGCGTGAAGGCTGCGGCGGTTTCGGATGCGGGTATTTTTCTTTTCATGGAGCGGATGGGTTTTGTTGGTTATGGATAGGTGCGCGGGATGGAACGGGGGGGGGGGGGGGGGTGGATCCGGGGAGCATTTGCATAAGGGTGTGGTTGGCCTGCTTCAC
>JAISAX010000848.1 GCA_031266495.1 Opitutaceae bacterium | reverse complement strand
GCGTTACGCAGCCGAGGTTTTTTGAGGTCGGGCCTATCCGATTCGATTCAAGTCGATTTAAATCGAGACCTGTCGAAGCCTGTCGAAACCTGTCGAAGCCTGTCGAAGCCTGTCGAAGCCTGTCGAACCGTCAGCCAAGGCTTGGGCGAGACGCCCAAGCCGGCACGCGAGACGCGTGCGCTCCCCGGACCGGCTGCCTGCGTAACATCAGTTACGTCGATTTTCGTCGATTTGCGCCGATTCACATCTCGTGCCAGCGCCCTTCCACGAGGATCGTTTGCGGCCGCAGCACGGCGGCGGTCTGCGGGTTTTCCAGCAAGGAAAACAACAAAAACGCCGCCGTCCTCCCCACGCCCACGCCGTCGATGAAAATGCCCGACCAGGGCGGGCGTTCCGTGTAGTTGGCGAGGCTTACAAACGCGCAGGCCCCGGAGCGACCGCGACCGGCGGACGGCAACAGGGACGCGATTCCACGGTCCGGCGAAAGCACCACGTCGGGACGGCTCCGGCGCAGCCACTCGCGGAGCCTGCCGGCGCGGTCCCCGTCGGACGGGACCAGCAACGGAGGCGGCGCATCCGGGAAATCCCGATACATGCGTGCCAGCCAGGCCCCGAGCCGCATCTCGCAAGTGCGCTCGTTGTTGAGCGGATCGAGAACAAGCCCCGGTCGCCGCCATCCGGCGGCTTTCACGCGGGTCAGCGCGGTCAGCATGTCGGCCGCATGATGATCGGCCACGCGATGAACAGGCGCGTCGCGGATGGAAAGATCGAGCGCCACGCCGAAAAACCGCGACCAGTCGAGCGGCAACGTCCAGCGGCTCGTCCTGTCGGCGGGCATGAGCAGCAGACCCCGGATGCCGCGCTGGTCGAGGATGCGCCGGAGGCGGGCTGCGTCCGGATCGTCCGCCGCATCCCACCGGACGGGATCGAGCGCATAACCGCGATCTGTCGCCACCGCGTGGATACCGCGCAGGCACAGGCCGAAATAGCTTTCCCCTTCGGCGGGCAGCGACGGGCCGCCGTAAACCAGCGCGACGGAGGCATCCGTGCGCATGCTCCGGCCCGTCCGCCGCGCCTGCATGAAGGCCGCCAGTTGCGGGTTGGGCCGGTAACCGGCCTGCGCCGCCACCGCCGCCACATGCCTGCGGGTCGCCTCCGACACGGTGGGATGCCCGCGCAGCGCATACGATGCGGACGCCAGGCTCACGCCGGCCACCTTCGCCACCTCGCGCAGCGTCGGCTGTTTCGCCGCCGGTTTCACCGCCGGACGAGACCCCTGCACACCGGATATGAACGTGTTCATATCCGGACATATTGCCTGGCCCGCCACGGCGAGCCAGTTCTGTTCTCCGTTTTTTTTCCTGCACCCGCCGCACTCGTACCCGTACCCATACTCATACACCCGTTATTCTCCATTTTTTCGCCATGCTCACCCGTCATCCCGCCAATCCCGTCCTGAAACACACCGACTGTCCTTTCAAGTCCACGACGGTGTTCAACGCCGGCGTCGCCAAATACCAGGGACGCTACGTCATGCTTTTCCGCAACGACTACGGCACCTGGGGACAGCCGCCGCCCTTCGAGGGCACCAATCTCGGGCTGGCCTGGAGTGACGACGGCGTCAAATGGACGGTGGCCCCGCAGCCGGTGCTCGACGAGGAGCGCGCCCGCGTGGCGCTGGCCGGACTCTACCACGTGTCGCGTTTCGGTCCGCAGGAAATCCGCCGCGTGTACGATCCGCGCATTACGGTGGTGGACGGGCGGCTGATCCTGTGTTTCGCGGTGGATACGGCGCACGGCGTGCTGGGCGGGGTGGCGACGACGGAGGATTTTTCGTCGTTTGAATTTCTCAGCCTCTCCGGGCCGGATAACCGCAACATGGTCGTTTTCCCCGAAAAAACCGGTGGCAACTACGTGCGCCTGGAACGTCCGTTCCCGATCTACGGGCGCGGCAAGCCGGAGGCGTTCGAGATCTGGGCGAGCCGTTCGCCCGACCTGCGTTACTGGGGCGACACGCGGCTGGTGCTGGGCAGCGAGGAGGTGCCGTTTGCCAACAGCAAGATCGGCCCCGCCGCTCCGCCCGTGCGCACCCGCGCCGGCTGGCTGGCGCCGATCCACAGTGTATTCAAGGATGAGCTACACCCGTTGAAAGGCTGGGAAAAATCGCCGTGGACGAAGCGCTACGACGCGGGCCTGATGCTGCTCGACCTGGACGATCCGACGAAGGTGATCGGTCTGTGCCGTCGTCCGCTGCTCACGCCCGAGGCCGACTACGAGATTGACGGTTTCCGCGGCAGCGTGATTTTCCCCTGCGGCCTGATCCTTGAGGACGACGGCGAGGCGCGTCTCTACTACGGTGCGGCCGACACGGTGGTGGCGATGGCCAGCGCCCACGTGGACGACCTCATCGCCGCCTGCGAACCGCTGCCGGGGGCGTGACGCCAGAGGGGGGGCGGGGGGAATGTATCAGGTCAGGGCAGAGGGACCGGATGGTTTTTGGAGATAGTTTTTGCGGGAGACGATACGTTTGCCTGTTTTGGTTTCGAGGGCATTGAGGGCGTCCCCGGCGATTTTGCCGCCTTCCTGGGCAATCACCTTGTTTTGTTCGAATCCGACCGGGTTTTGGGTGCGCACGATTTCAGTGGTGGAGGCCTCGCCGAGCATGGAAAAGATAAGCTCAAGGTCGGTCATGTGGTCGCGCAGGTTCTCGCGTTCAAGGCCCTTGAGTTCCTTGTATTGTGAGGGGGTGAGGCCGAACGTGGCTTTGGATATTTCGGCAGTCAGGATGGCATAATCACGGCTTTCCTGAATATCCCGGTTTTTCCATTCATTGGCCAGCTCTTCGCGGATGGCGATGCTGCGCAAGCGCTTTTCGATCCAGTCATCGGGATAGCCTTTGGATTTGTAAACTTCGCGGGTGCGCTGGATGGCGAGTTCGGGATTTTCGATTTCGTCGAGGCGGTCGGAGCCGACTTGCGCAAGCCAGAGTTTGAAAGGCTCGGCCTTGGGTGAAGGAATCGACTGGATGAGGCGGAGGAGCTGCCTGGCGTCGGCAACGTCGGTGATGCGACTTTTTCCGTCGGAAGCGGTTAGCTTCAACCGTCCGATAAAATCGGACAGTTGGCTCCCTTCCTTTTTCAGCTTTGTTTTCAGGTCGTTCCAATATTTCCGAGGACGGTCGGTTCCGGTCAGAACTTCAATGACATCGGTGATGGAGAAATACCATTTGCCTTCAGTTTCATTCCAGGCGGAGCGGACTTTTTTGTCCTCAAAGAGCTTGATGTGGCTTTTCATGGATACGCGGGTGTGAGGCGACGACTGGATCCCTCCAAACCAGAATTTTCTCGTGATGACGAGCGCACATGTGGACGACCTTCATCGCGGTGTGCCGTGCGCGAAGGTTCCCTTGCCTGGCTGCATGGCAGGATACCCGGGACGTTTTCCCGACAGCTTGCCAGCCGGGCGGGAATCGGGCACATTGGCAGGCATTGTTATGTCTGCGCCTGTCACCAGTCACGCCGAAGTGGACCAGTGCCTGTTGCGTCTGGTGGAGGCGTGCGTGCGCAAGATCGACGATGATCCCGCCCTGCTTGCCGTTGCCCGGAACAACGTGCGACGCTGGTCAAACGAGCGGTTGCGTGCCGAATGGGAACAGTTGCTCAACCTGCCGTGGCGGGAGTTGCGGGCGCTGCTGCTGGAGGATTCGGACCGGGGTTGCCTGCACCGGCAAAATGCACCCCTGGGCGGCATCCTCACGCACCGGGAGCGTTTCGATTTGCTTCATTAACTGATGTTACGCAGTGCGCTGTGGCGCGGGCGTCTCGCGAGCCTATACGGGAGGCTATGCTCGACGAAAGCTTGCGTGGCGCCCGCGCCCCGTCAAGGC
>JAISAX010000846.1 GCA_031266495.1 Opitutaceae bacterium | reverse complement strand
CCCCCCCGTCTGTCAATCGGCTCCTCAGCCCGTCCCGGAAAATTCCGACAACTGATCATAACGTGTTAGTAATCGTGTCTATTGCCCATTGGCGTCTGTTCGCGCAAATTAACGGATGTATTAATTCCGTCACCTCGCCTGCCCGTCCACTATGAGAACGCCCGCATTTGCCATCGCTATAACCTCTCCGTTGCCAACGAGCGGACAAATCTGGTCCGGATTCATAATCCCTCATTCCCTCCACCCCGCTCCGCCGCCCGATACCGTCTTCCTCCACACCAACCAAAACAGTCAACTCCCATGAAAACACACAACTCCTCCGGTTCTTCATTCGCCGCCCTTTTCACGGCAGCCTTCGTCATGATTGGCTCACTACCCGCGGTTTTTGCCGCATACACGCCGTTGGACGAAACCTTCGGCGGCACATCCCTGCCCGCGACGCTCCTGCGCGGCGGAGACACAGCCGACTATGGCACCTTTGACGCCAGCGTGGGGGGCACCCTGTCGCTGACTGCGGATGGCAACTGGAAGACCAGTTATATCCGGACCTTCGATACTGCGTTCACATGGTCCAGCAGCTATAACAACGCCGAACCCATTTCCTTCCAGTTCCGTCTCGCCAGTGCTTTCACCGGCACGGGCCGGGTCATGCTCTATCTGGTGGGCAACACCAATGATGCCACTCTACTCAATGTCGCTGACCCTGCGAATGCCCGGCAGCAGGTCATGGGACTGGTGCTCACCTACGATTCTGTCAGCGGCACCTACAACGTGGATTTTTACCAGAAAAGCACGATGGATAAGGCTCTGACCACCGGAACCAAAATTGCCTCGTTGTCCGGTATTCAAACTTCTACCACAACATTTGGATTCACCCTCGATGGTACGGCCGAGACCGTCACACTTTTTGCAGGCGACACCAAAACGGCTCCTGAAAGTGTGAGCGGCTCCGCTTACGTGAATCGCACGGTCCCCTACTTCCAGATCATGAATGTCGGGAGCGGGAATAATACGGTGGTCTTTGACCGCGTCTCGGTCGCCGCTCCCACTGCTGTTCCCGAGCCTGCTCATGTTTCCCTGCTTATAGGGAGTATCCTGTGTGTCCTGACGGTGTGGCATCGCCGCACCGTTCGCTGACCGATACAAACACAGGGATTGCTTCCCGAACATCGTACTCGTTTCGCGGAACTCGATACGCAGGACTTCAGGAAAACAGCGTTTCGCGCAGCGTGCGGTGGCCCAGCTTCGCGGGCGCGCATCCGTCGCGCAGGCACAAGGCCGCCGCCACTCCGGCCGCCTCCCCCGTCTGGTTGCAGTTGACCATCACCCGCACGCCGCCAAAGGCCTCGCGATCGGCGTCGAGCAACCGTCCCGCGACCAGCAGGTTTTCGGCCCCTTCCGGCACAAGGCTGCGAAACGGAATCCGGTAAAACAGTGGCGTGTTCGCATTCCCGGCGGCTCTCCAGCGGCGTTCCGAGACAGAACCATCAAGGGCCACGAGTTTCTCCGTGCCGTCGAGGTAGCGCAGCAGCGTGCCTTTCGGGGAATGCACATCCACCGGATACGTTCCGACAGCCGCGGTATCCGGAAAATCGACACCGCTCAGCAATTCGTCGGCGGTGAGTCTGTGCAGGCAGGTCGCATGCCATGTTTCCCGCACGCCGATCGCATGAGGGTGGGACAAGGCCATAACTGCGCGGGCCCCTCCGCGACCTTCTCCGCACACCGCCCGGATCATGTCGAGCAACGCCCGTTGCCGCCGGCGTCCTTCCATCAGCGCCGCCGTGAGCTGGTCGGCGTCGGATGCATCCACGCCATTGAGCCGCGCTCCGAAAACATTGCAGACATCGGCCGAGGCCGGCGCCGGATAGTCGAAGAACCAAGGCGTGCCATTGTCCGTCGGATACGAGAATTCGGACGCCCGTCCCCGCACCTTCGCCCAGATATTCCGGATTTTTCCTCCAAAATCCGCTGACAATGCGCCGAGGCCGGCGACGAGTTGCTGATAACTCACCGGCTGCAATCGTGTGTTTTGCCAGGCGGCAAAACCCGACCGCCGCAGCAAATCCCCGTCACCGGAGGCATCGACAAAGAACCTCGCCCGGATCGCCCGCCGCCCGCTCTTGTCCTCGATCACGGCCGCCGTGACCTTCCCGCCGTCCCGGGTCCCCGCTACGCAGCGCGCCGAAAGAAACACCCGGATGGCGGCATGTTCGCGGACCAGTTCATCCAGTTCCGTGGCCAGCTCCGCACTGTTAAAACGGAATCGCGTGTCCGCCCGCCCCGGCAAGGTTTCGATCACGGCATCCCTCCGTCGCAACCGGTTGATAACCTCTACGGTCAATCCGCCGATCACCCGCTGTTCCCCCCGGGCATCGGCCAGCGAATGCCATTCGTTGACTTGGGCCGCGGTCGCTGATCCGCCCAGAATTACACCCTGCTCCACCAGGGCCACGCGCAACCCTGCCCGCGCCGCGCGCACCGCGGCGAAAACACCCGTGCACGAACCGCCCACGACGCATACCTCCGCGTCAAATGCCACCGGCACACGCCGTGCGGGTTCCACGATGCAATCGATCCCGTCCGAGGACTCCGGACCGTTGCCCATGCTGTGAGTGACACCCGATTTGCGCATCCCCTAACCCTGCGATCCGCCCTTGTACGGCCAATCATCGATATATTCACGAAACGCACGAAAACATGCAGGCGGACACGAATCGCGGTTCCCTCCTCCCTCCCGGTTGCAAAAATATCCCGCGTCCCTAAACCCGGACCATGCTTTTCCCGCTCGACCAGCTCGAACACCTCCTCCGCGCCCCGTTCCAGATTATCTGCACCTGTCGCGAAACGTTCAGCGGACACCGCACGCGTGACGAGCACCTCGTTTCGCACCGCTACATCCGCATCCTCAAAGGCAGCCTCACCTACACGATCGACGGCAACGATGCGCGCCTCGACGAAGGCGCCATTTTTTTTGTCCCCCGCCACGCTCACCGCTACTGGCGCGTGCCCGAAGGTGAAGTCTGCGAACTCGTCTGGTGTCAGTTTGATGCTCCGGGTTTCGATCCCGGCACCGGCACCCTCTACCTCGCCGACGACAGCAGGCGCAGCCTCGAAAAAACGTCACTCCTCCGCATGCTTCGTCTCTGGACTTTTCCCGGCTACATGCGGGCAAGTCCGCACGGCGATCCTGCGCTCCCTCGTGAAATCGCCCTGCAACTCGAAGGCGAACTCAAGGCCAGCATGGCGCGCTTCTGGGTCTCCGCCCGTCCCTGGGAACCGGCCAAGGATCCGGCTCCGGCGGGTTCCGCCAGCCGCCACCGCGTGCATCCCGCCGTGCGGCGCGGCCTGACCTGGCTGGAGGAAAACTTTCGCCGTCCCGACGCGATAAAACTCCTCCACGCCGAGATCCTCGATGTGAGCCCCAACCATTTCCGGCTCCTGTTCAGCCGTTATGCCGGACACAGTGTATCTGCGTATCTGTTACAACTGAGGATGCGCGAGGCCATGACCCTTCTCCAGACCACCACTCTGAGCATCAAGGAGATTGCGGCTCGCGTGGGGTTCAGCGACCCGCTTTATTTTTCCCGTCGCTTTCACGAACACTGGGACGTCGCTCCCACCGCGCTTCGCAAGTAAACGTAACAGTCCCCATCTCGCGGAGGCGCATCCCAAAATCCCCCCCCACTTCCCCTCCCCCCCCCCCCGCAGCGCCTTTATCGGAGTTTTCTCCATATCTTCATTTCCCCAGTGCATGGACTTCGGCTGGAGGCATCGAGCCGTCGTGCCCAGATTGCTTTCGCGTCGATGGAACGATCCGCGGCGGCACTGCATCCCGTAGTGCATTCCGGACGACAATCCGCCAATCACCACTCCAACACACTGTCATGAACAACCCGCTCCTCAAAACCGCCTCCCTTGCCATCATCCTGACAGGCGCCTTCGCCTTCGCCGCCCGCGCCGAACAACTCTTCGTCTGGACAACCGCCACCGAAGGCACGGACATCTTTGCCGCCGGCGGCACCGGCACCGGCGCCGGTGGCACAGGGAGCGGAAAATTTTTCTACGGCGGCACCCCCATTCCCGTGCCCCACACCAAACTCCAGTTCCAGAACGGCGTGACGACTGCCAACACGCTCGATTACTTTGTCGGCAAATTCAACTCCCGGTCGCTCGCCACTGTCGGCGACACGCTCAGTCTCAGCTTTACCGCTACGATCACCAATCTTCGCACCGACATCGGGCAAACCCTGCGCTTCGGGCTTTTCAACACGACCGGCACGACCAATGGCTTTGGCAACGCGACCGGCTATCGCGCCGACTACGGCGTCAGCAACAGCGGCAATGGAATACGCGAACGTACGGGGACGAACGACGTCCTGTGGTCCACCGGCACGGTGTCTCCTCTGGTCGGCGTTCAGGATTCGTCGAACTTCACTTTCACGCCTGCCAACGGCGCCGCATATACCGGCTCCTTCACGATCGAACTGCTTTCCGGGAATCGCGTCGCTGTCACCTCGCAAATCGGCAGCATCACCGCCACCAGCATCATTGATGGCGCGACTCCCTTCACGACCTTCAACGCTTTCTCCTTCCTCATCATCAACGGCACTGAGCGTTCCGACATCAACTTTTCCAATCTCTCGGTCGATTTCACCGCAGCCCCGACGATCCCCGAGACTTCCGCATCGACACTCCTTGCCGGAGCCCTGGTGATCGTCCTCGCGACCATGCTTCGCGCATTCCGGAAACAGCCATGATCCGCAAAAGCATTTTTTCTGTTCCCGATTGTGCGTTTACGTGTGCCCGCAATCCTGATCGCAGGACATAACGTGTTATCACACGGAATGCTTGTCCCCTGTTATCATCCGGTTTTTCAATCCTGCCGTTATGAAAAAACACCTCTGCCCGTCTCCTCGTGCTTTCACGCTGATCGAACTGCTTACGATCATCGCCATTATTGGCATACTCGCCGCGATCATCATTCCCACTGTCGGGCGTGTCAGGCAATCGGCCCGCGCAGCGCAATGTATCTCTCATCTCCGGCAACTCGGCACTGCTCTCAATCTCTTTGCCGACGAAAACAGAGGAATGTATCCGATACGTTATCACGATGGCACAACCCGGACCAATCCCGACTACGACAAGACATGGATGATGCAGCTCGCCTCTTACATCGGCATCCCGGAGGGGCGTATCGGGGTCGCACTTGATGAGACCAAAAATGTCGGCGTTCTTGTCTGTCCGGCCTGGCGATGGCCCGATCTGAATCCGCCTGCGACCGAGCGCAATCAACCCTACGCAATCAACACGCAAATCCGGGAGCCAGGCGGCAATGCTGCTCTGGCCTATCAACGCAGCGCTATCGCGACGCCCTCGAAAAACTTCCTTGTCATCGAAATTGACCGAAACGGCGAAACCGGCGGCTCTGCCGACGTCGTGCGTCGCCACCCCGGCGAACGCGCCAACTACCTCTTTTTTGACGGCCATGTCGAATCCCTCCAGGGCATGATTCCCGGAAGCGATCCGCGCTTCAAGCTGACCAACTGATTCTCCCCCCTCCCCCCCCCCCCCCGAAAACGTCACATATTAATGAATACGAATGCGACGCCTCATGGCCGCGCGCCCGCCTCGGTCATGTCATTTGCGATTCGCCTTCCCGCGCCGGTTGCCGCGCTTGCTTTCACCGTCGGTCTTGGCGCCACGCTCTGCGCCCGGCCGGTTGCCTTGCCCAATCCGGGATTCGAGGACGGATTGAAAGGATGGTTCGTTTCCGCGTCCGACCAGGGCCGCAGCACGGTTTCGCCCGAAGCCGCCCGCACCGGAAAATACGGATTGCGTATCGATGACAGGGATACCAAATCCGGAAGCAGCCTTTATCTGAACCGGTTTCGCATCATACCAGGCGCCGCTTACGAAGTCACTTTTTGGGGACGCAACGTCGAGGGTTCGGGCCTGTCCGTCCACATGATCTTTGTTGACGCCGCGGGCAAGCACATGTCATCCGAACACAAATACCAGTGCAGCCTCCCCGCCCTCCAGTATGCCTGGGGGAAGCGTATCCTCCATGCCACGGCCCCCGAAGGAGCCACCCACGCCACTCTCTGGATCCGCTCCTACGTCCCCAATACCGTTCTCGCCTGGCTTGACGATTTCACCCTCACCCGGATCCCCGCCTCTGCCGGAGGCGAGGAACTGCGCCAGCAGCAGGCCGTCAGTTACTCCATTCCGGAATGGATGTCCGAAGCCCGCCGTCTGCCTGCTTTCCCAAAACCCTTTCCCGAAAAGGCCTTCACCGGGGGCAATCTTTCCCTGAAGCTCCCCGGGCCTGACGGCTCGCCTCTCCGGACGCCGCGCGAGGACTGGGAGAATGCCCGACGTCTCGCGGCCACCGACCCGCACTGGAAAAAGTGGCTCGCCTCCGTCCGGCGTGAGACCGACGCATGGATGGCACGCCATCCGCATGACCGCGCCGACTGGCGCGCCGGCTATTACCACGCCTTCATCAGTCCGCGTGACAGTTCGTTTCTTGTATGGGAAGACCGGATTCCGGGAGAAGAGACCGCCACGTTCCGCAGCCGCTCCGGCCACGAGGTCAAGGTGACGCCCGCTCTCCTCAACGCATGGGTATTCGGTTTCCGCTCACGCCACATCGGCAAGGCGACCGAAGCGGCTCGTCTCTACCGTATCACTGGCGAGGAACGTTATGCCGCCTGGGCGACCGCCCAGATCGACTACTACGCGCAAAACCTCCCGAACTGGCCCCTTCATCCCAACATCCACGAACACTCCCGTCTCGGCTACCAGGCCCTCGACGACACCATCTGGGTCAGCGGTCTCACCGGGACGGTCCGGCTGCTCGCCGGGTATCCCGGCCTCACGCCGGAACGCCGCCGCATGTGGTTCGAGCAGTTTTTCAGGCCCCAGACCGACATGCTTTCGGGCAACTATCAGGTCATCCACAACAAGGGAGTGTGGCACCGGGCCACCGAAGCCCGTGTGGCGCTCCTGTTCGACGACGACGCGATGTGGCGCCGGGCGCTTGAAGGCCCCTGGGGTCTGCGCGAGCAATTCCGCCGCGGCGTGACCTCCGACTATTTCTGGTACGAGCAGTCGCTGGACTATAACAACTTCATCATAAACGCCACGCATCCGCTCCTGCTCTTCGCCGGGCTTCTGGGCAAGGGACATCTCCTGCGGGAGGAGGCCGCCATTATCCAGAATCTCATGCTCGCCCCGCTCATGATCCGTTTCCCGGATGGCGTCCTCCCCAATCCGGCTGACTCCACGCAAATCCTCCGCGCTCCCTCTCCGTGGTTGAAGGATGGATACCGCGTTCTTCCGACGGCATGGGGAGTCGCCCGGCTCCAGGAACAGCGCCGGCAAAATACGGCCATGGGCTGGAGCACCCTGCTGGATCCACCCGACGCCATTTCCCTCGTCAACGACGGGAAAAAAGAGGCTGCGGATTCCGGTGCGCCGCTGCCCGAACTGCCTCCGGTCGTTTCGCGATCGATGGAGTCCACCCGTTTTGCCCTTCTCCGGCGAGGTCACTGGCAAGTCTTTTTTCATTACGGCCAGATCGCCAGCTCGCATGCCCAGGCCGAAGCCCTCAACTGGTCGGCCAGCCTTGATGGCGTCGATGTCACCCATGATCCCGGCACGGTGGGCTACGGATCGCCGCTTTACCGCGGATACTATACGCGCGGTCTCGCCCACAATGTGCCCCTCGTCAACGGCGAGGGCCAGACGCCCGCCGATCCGGGCCAACTCCTGCGCTTTGATCCGGTCCGCGCCCTTGTCAGCGCGGCCCAGCCCCGCTACCGTCCCGATGCATCCGCCGCCCGGACCCTGCGCATCGACGGCGAGGGCGCGGATGCCCGCCTCGTCGATGAAGTCACCGTTGCGCTGACCGATCCGCTCACCCCCGATGCCCGCCTGAGCCTTGCACTTCACCTGCAAGGAACGCCGCACCTCCCCGATGCCTTTGCCGCCGTCGATCGCGATGCGTTTCTTGCCGCTCATTCCGAACCCTTCCGGCAGTGGCACGACATCCGCGCCGCCACCTTTTCCGATACGATCACCCTCCCCGTGACACTTGCGAGCGGGCGCCGCATGAGTATCCGGTTTTCCACGACAGGGAAATTTGTTCTCATCCATGCCGACACGCCCGACGCTCCGCCCGGTCGTCGTTGTGGCTTTTGCATCGAGAAAAACGATCCTGTCCGATCCGCCACGTTCACCACCGAATTTGTTCCCGAACGATGATTCCCGCCTCCCGCGCCCTTCTTCCGCTGGTCTTCGCCGCGTCAGCCCTCATGGCGTCCGCCGCCATGCCACCCTCGTCTTCCGGTCCCGTCCTGGTGGAGCTCGATTATGCCGGGCTTCTGGCCATCCGCGCCGAACTCGACTCCTCCTCTCCGCCCGCTGCGCTGGCGGCAGCCCGCTCGGCCCTTGTCAGGAAAGCCGATGGGCTCCTTCCGTTGCCCGCCGGGTCTGTCATGGAGAAGACCGCGCTGCCTCCCTCCGGCGACCGTCACGACTTTTACGCGACCGGAAAATACGCATGGCCCAATCCCGATACCCCCGACGGCATGCCCTGGATACGTCGTGACGGCTACTCCAATCCCGATGCCTGGGGAGCCCGGTACGACCGGCGTCGCCTCGGCGAAATGCGCACACGCATCGCCACGCTCGGCCTGGCCTTCTTTTATTCGCGTGACGAGCGCCATGCCGCCAAAGCGGCTGAACTGCTTCGCGTGTGGTTCATCGATCCCGCCACCCGCATGAATCCGAATTTCGACTACTCCTCTGCCCAGCCCGGTATTCACGACGGAATGCCCATCGGAATCATCGAAGGCGTGGACTTCATCCGCCTGCTCGATTCCGTCAAGCTCATCGCCTCGTCCCGCCACTGGACTCCCGCAGACGACACCGCTCTCCGCCGCTGGTTTTCCGACTTCACCGTCTGGCTGGTGGAAAGTCCCTTCGGCCGCAAGGAAGCCGCCGAATCCAACAACCACGGCGCCTGGCATGCGGCCCAGGTCGCCGCGTACTCGCTCTACGCCGGAGATACCGGCCGCCTCACCCGGACGCTCGAACACGCCCGCCGCCTCATCGCTGCCCAGATCGCTCCGGACGGCACCCTCCCGCGCGAACTCGTCCGCAACCGCTCCTTCTGGTATTCGCTCTACGGATTGCGCGCTTTTGTGACGCTGGCCCGTTGTGGCGATGCGGTCGGTGAGGACCTCTGGCACTACAAGACCTCTGACGGACGAGGAATTGAAACCGCTTTTAACCGGCTCGTCCCTTATCTGACGGGAGCCAAACCCTGGCCGAGGAAGCATCTCGACAAGACGGGTGCGATCGAGGCCGCGGCTCTCCCGTTGATGCGCGGAGCCGCGAACGTTTACCAGACTCCGGAACTCGGCAAGGCGGCAAGATATCTCATCGACAGGACCGGCAGCAAAAATTCTCTTCAGGGGCGCCTGCTCTACCTTCCGGCGGGCTCTTGAAGTCCGGAGAAATGGCTCTGCCAGGCAGAAGGAATGTCAGGCGTTGTTGAAAAACGGATACCGCTTATGGAAACCCGGCGATAATAATAACCTGAAGTTACGCGAAGCCGGAGCCGAAGCCGCAGCGGCGGCATTCCTGCCGCTGCGACGAGGCGCGAAGCGCCTCGCCTCTTGCCACTCCGGTTCCGGTCACTCCGCCTCTCTCGAACCGGCGACGCTTCGCGTCGTCGCAGCGGTCTGGAGACCGCCGCTCCAGACTCCGTCCGCGTAACTTCAGTGACTAACGTTGCGACAGGTCCTCGCGGGCTTCGCAAGCGAAGCCCCTACGTGTGTGTGTGGGGGGGGGGGGGAGGGCACTGCGTAACGTCAGGGACTAATAATCGGATGATTGCGGACGCAAGGGCGGGGCTATGCCTGCACGGACAATTCATCGCGAAGAACCGCGGCGAGTTGACGGGCCGTTGGCAGGCGTCCTCGCAGGTCGGACGGGAGCGTTTGGCTCAGTCTGTATTCCGCCACACCAATCGGGTTGCCCTTTGTTTTCAGCGCATACTCCACCTCCACGTCATCCTTTTCCGCACACAGGATAATCCCGATCGATGGACTGTCGTCAGGCGCGCGCTCCTTGTCGTTTAGAAGATTCAGATAAAAATCCATCTTGCCCGCGTGTTCCGGCGCGAAGGAGCCAACCTTGATGTCGAAGGCAACCAACGCCTTGATGAAACGATGATAAAACAGGAGGTCCATCGCGTAGTCCTTTTTTCCCAACACGAGCCGGTGCTGGCGTCCCACGAAGCAAAATCCGTATCCAAGTTCGAGAATAAAACGTTGCAGGCGCGATATGAGCCGGTCTTCCAGTTCGCGCTCGCTGGCTTCGCGCCGGATGCCGAGAAATTCGAGATTATAACGGCTCTTGAGCATCTCTTCCGCCTGCTCCGCCAGCGCGGCAGGCAATGCCTTGGGGAAATTGTGAGGTTTTTTTTCGAGCCGCGACCGTTCGTAGGCGCCTGCCTTGATTTGAAGCTGAAGCACATTGCGGCTCCATCCCAGTCTGGCCGTCGCCTGAAGATAATAGAGACGCGCCGCCGGGTCCTCGATTTTGTTGAGCAGCAAGAGATGGTGCCCCCATGGAATTTCGGCGACAAGCTGTCGTCAAAATTCCTGTCGTTTCATAGCGGGCGTTAATTTGGCGACAGCTTGTCGCCAAAATTCCGGGTCGCTGTAGGAGAGGAACAAGCGCCGCATGTCGCGCAAGTTTCGTCCGGAGAATCCCGACATTCCGGGAAACGCCGCCCGCAGGTCGCCCGCCAGCCGTTCCACCACCGAATCCCCCCAGCCGGCGGCGGATTGTTTTCCGACGATCCCGCATCCGATATCCCAATACAGCAGGATCATCTCGCGATTCACGGCCCGGGCCACGCTCAGCCGTGATCCGGCGATGCGCTGTTTCAAATCCCCCAGGAACCTCGCGTAGCCAGGCGCATCGTCCCGATCGATGATGGCGACCGCAATCGCGGAGGATGAACCATGCTTCCTCAACGACGACGTTTCCCGTTTTTGGGATGACTCTGGGGCGGGATGCAAGTGACGTGTGACCTTTGGCATGCAAAAAAAACAAACCGCATGGGGGATCATTCGTAACTGATGTTACGCGGTACCCCGCGCAGGGGCTTCGCTTGCGAAGCCCGCGCAAACCATAGACTTCATCAGTGATGTTATGCAGTGGGCTGTGGCGCGGGTGTCTCGCCCGCATTTCTAGGCGGCGCTGCGCGCCGTCAGCGGGCGAGACGCCCGCGCCACTTCAAGGCCATCCGCGTAACATCAGTTCGTAAAGAGAATGTTTCCACCGGGCAAATTGATCACCTGACGTGTTATCAACTGCCGTCCTTGTCCCTTCCGGAGGCCTGTGCGGCAGTCGCGGGTATCATGAGTTTCATGTTCAATCCGCACCCTTACAACGATCCAGAGACGGCCAACCAGTCCACTCTGTTCAAGAAAGTTGCCAGATTTAGCATGGATAATCGTAAAAAATCCGATTATCCTTGTGAAAAATAACATATCCGGCCCACTCTCGCTCCGAGAAAGGAGCCGAAAACAACATGGACACGTTGAAAGCATTCGGGGTCATCCCCGCGGATCATGCCACACTGGTGTCCGCCTTGCACGACTACGCCTCGCCCAATGACAAAATCCACGAATTGAAAAAGAGCGGTGATGTGATCGCCCTCAAGCGCGGCCTTTACGTCGTTTCACCGCGAATACATCAGCAAGATCTCTCGCGCGAATTGATCGCCAATCACCTGCGCGGCCCCTCCTGCGTCTCGCTCGAAAGCGCGCTGGCTCATTACGGACTGATCCCCGAGCGTGTGTTTGCGATGCGCTCCGTCACCGCCCTGCGCGCACGAAAGTTCTCCACCCCCCTCGGTGACTTCGATTATCTGACCGTGCCCGCCGCCACGCTCCCCGTCGGTGTCCGTCAGGAAGTCGTCCGGAATTCCTATGCATTTCTGATCGCCACCCCGGAAAAAGCTCTCTGCGACCTGCTGCTCACCACACGCAATCTGGACCTGCGTTCCGTGCGTTCCATGCACCGTTACATCGAAGAGGACTTGCGCATGGACATGGATGCAGCCGCCCGCTTCGACACCCAAATCATCCGCGACTATGCCGCGGTGGGGAAAAAAGAAAACATCCTCGCCCAACTTGCGGCCCTCATCCAACGACTGCAAAAAGCATGACACACCCGATTTTCGACCAAATGCTTGTCCGCCACGACCTGCAAACACGGGAAAACCGTCTCAACGCGCTCCATGAAGTCATGCAGGAAGGATGTTCTGCCGTTCCTCAAAAACCCGGATGAGTTGGAAATCTGGTCAACGGACTACTTCCTGCAACTTGCCGGAAAAATGAAAATCAAATAGTGTGTCTTTCGTCGTCAGGGCGGAAGATTATTCCGGGTGGGGATAACGTGTTAGCGTTCATCATTATTTCCAGCTTGTGATGCGATATGCGAGAGTCGCGGGCACCATGAGTTTCATGTTCAATCCGCATCCTTACGACGATCCCGATGCGATCAACCAGATCGCCCTTTTCCCTGAAATCGAAAAGTCGATTGTCCACGGAACAAGCAATGTCGCTACCGCTCTCGCCCAAAAATTTGCCACTGGGGAATCCCCGCTCGCCGTCGCCATCAATGCCGCATCGTCGCTTTACAAGCCCGCCTCCGAACTCGACGCGCAACTGGCCGACCACTTGCCGACAGATCGTGTGAAAGACCCTGTTCTTCTGTTCGGAAAACGCTTTCACGGGAAGTTCGAGGAACTGTTCGACGCCGGCGCGGTGGACCGGCTGAAACAGAAAGTCATCACCGCGAGGGAAACCTCTTCCGTGGTGTTTGTTTACGGCTGCGGTTGCGCCGCCGCGCCGCTTCGCGATCTCTACGACACGATCCTCTATTTCGACGTGACGCCCAAACGGGCCATCCTTCGCGCCAGGGCCGGACTCGTCGCCAATATCGGGGATGCTCACCCGCGTCCGTTCAGGGAACTGCTGCGCCGGCTCTATTATGTGGACTTTGAAGTTGCTGGAGCACTACGCAAGGAACTGCTGCACGAAAAATCCGGCGCATTCCGGTTCTACGTCGCCCGCAACGCCACCGGCGAATGCACGCTCCTTCCCCGTGCCTCGCTCGACGCTGCTCTGGCCTCGCTCGCCAGGCAGCCTTTCCTCTGTCGCCCCGTCTATATCGAAGGCGTGTGGGGCGGCTCTTTGGACCACGGCGCCTTCGTTCATGCCGTGCCGTCGCGTCCGGGCACGCAGCTTGTCCTGCCCGGCGGCACGATCCACGCCTCGGGGCGAAATCAGGTCGTGCTGGAGATCGGCAGCCTCACGGTCGGTTCCTACACCTACAAACGCTACGACTACCTGCGCACCGACCTCGACGGAAACCCGCGCCCGTTCCATACGTATCATGGCGAAAATGTCCTCGATCCGCGTCGCGTCGCGCCCCAGGTCGAACGCGAACTCGTTCCCGCGCCCAAACTCCTGCGCAGGGACGAGTCCGGAACGAAGGGCTGGAGCGAGTGGCGCGTCGGCGAACACGAAGACGTTTATTTCAGCCTCCGCCGCATCGACATCGCGCCTTTCGGGCAAGCACCGGACGACACGCGCGGCGTTTTCCACGTCCTCGCTCTCGTGGACGGCGAGGCGATTGTCATCGAATCGCAATCCGGCCCGGCGCGTCGTTACCATGCCGGCTACCTCGACATCGTCGTCGTGCCGGCGAACATCGGCTCCTACACGATTCGCAATCCCGGCAACCAACCGGTGGTCGTTCACAAGACCCTTCTGAAACAGGAGTAGAAGATTAACCACAGAGACCTGGAACGGCGAAGCCGCAACCAAAGCAAAAGAGGAGCCCACGAAACACACGAAATGACACGAAAGAAAAACCATCGGATTTCTGTCTTTTTTTTCGTGTCCGTTCGTGTGTTTCGTGGGCCACTCTTTTGCGGCCATTCAAGACAGGCCCGCTCCATAGGAGAATCATACGCAAAAAAACAACTCTCAACCTTGGTAGCACGGAGACACAGGGAAACAAACCACAGAGAAGAAAAAGCGTTTGTATCTCATGATTGCACCCGGTGCTTTCTCTGTGTCTCTATGGTTGAAATCAGATATTTCCCGATGACGGTCTTCCCAAACACCCTCTCCTGTATCCTTGCCATCGACACCGGCGGCACGTTTTTCAAATCCGCTTTCGTTGATCCCGACGGCGAAATCCTCGCCGACACGCAACACACGGTCCCTGTCGATTCGCAGGGCCCTGCCAGCGGCATCATGGCCGCTTACTCTTCCGTCCTCGAAACCGCTTTTGCCGCCGCCTCCGTCGCCGTCGCCGACGCTTTTACGCCCGCTCGCCGCATTGTCGCCATTGGCGTATCCACGCCGGGGCCTTTCGACTACGCCCGGCACACCAGCCTCATGACGCACAAGTTTCAGGCGATCCGCGGTCTCGACCTTCGACGCGAGCTGAGAGAGTTGTATTCGGAAATCGGTGATACGCCGCTCTGGTTCATCCACGACGCCCACGCCTTCGTCATCGGTGAACACGGGCACGGAGCGGCGCGCGGCCACGAGCGCGTGATCGGGGTCACGCTCGGCACGGGTATCGGCTGCGGCTGCATGATCGACGGCGCAATCCGTGACAACGGCTCCGGCGGCCCGCTGGTCAGCATTTTTCAGAAACCCTGTCGCGACGGTCTCCTGGAGGATTACGTTTCGCGTCGCGGCATCATCCGTCTTTATCGCGAACACGCGGGGCGGGACGCGCCGCCCGGCCTCGACGTCGCTGAAATCGCCGCGCTCGCCCTCACCCGGGAGGATCGCGCCGCGCAGGCCGCGTTTGCCGATGCCGGCCGCGCGCTTGGCGAAACGTTGCGCCCGGTCATCGACGAGCTTTCCGCGACATGCCTGGTGACGGGCGGGCAGATCGCCAGGGCATTCCCGCTTTTCGGCCCTGCGCTGACCGACGCGCTCGCCGGGTGTGGTTCGCTGCGCCTCGTCACCGCGGCGCGGCATATCGATACCGCGAGCCTGTACGGTGCGGCGATGGCGGCCGCCGGCTGAGGGCGGCGTGGCTCGCGCGGCCGCATCCAGCGCACGTAGGGATCGGGGTCTTCCGGTTCGATGACAATGTCATCCTTGAGGAAGATGTTGCAGAATAGCCTTCCGCCCCCGCCCTTGCCCCGTCATGAATGGCGGTTTTCGATCCACCTATGAGCACGACCACACGCAAACCCGTCCTCCTTGTCATCCGCGACGGCTGGGGCCGCAATCCCCATCCCGAACAGGCGAAATGCAACGCCGTCAACCTCGCGCACAAGCCGGCCGACGACATACTCCATGCCACGTCCCCGTACGCCCTCGTCAAGGCGTCCGGCCTTGATGTCGGCCTGCCCGACGGCATCATGGGCAACAGCGAGGTCGGCCACGAAAACATCGGCGCCGGCCGCATCGTTGACCAGGAACTCGTCCGTCTCAACAAGCTGTTTTCCGAGAAAAAACTCGCGGCCAATCCCGTGTGGCTCGCCGCCATCGACCGCGTGAGATCGGGACAAAACCCGTCCGCGAAGCTCCACCTCATGGGCATCGTGTCCGACGCCGGCGTGCACGGCATGCTCGAACACCTTTACGGTCTCCTCGCCCAGGCGAAAGCCGACGGCGTGCCTGCCGACCGCGTTTTCATCCACGCCTTCACCGACGGACGCGACACGCCGCCCACGAGCGGCGTCGGTTACGTGCAGCAGGTGGACGCCAAATGCCGCGAACTCGGCATCGGCCGGATCGCCAGCGTCTGCGGCCGTTTCTGGGTCATGGACCGCGACAACCGCTGGGAGCGCGTATCCAGAGCCTACAACATGCTCACCGGCAAGAAGGCCGATGCCACCGCGCCCGACGCCGCCACCGCCGTGCGGCACTCCTACGACAATCCCGCGAGCGAGACCCAGAAGGGCGACGAGTTCGTGGCCCCCACCTGGATCACCGGCGCCGACGGCAAACCCGTGGCGACCTTCGCCGACGGCGACTCCGTATTGTTTTACAACTACCGCGGCGACCGCCCGCGCGAGATCACCAAGGCGTTTGTTTACGATAATTTCGAAGGTTTCGATCGCGGCAGGAAACTCGATCTGTACTACGCCACCATGACGGAATACGAGGCCGGTCTCCCCGTGCATGTCATCTCGCCCAAGCCGGAAAAGTTGAAAAACATCCTCGGCCAAGTCGTCGCCGACGCCGGCATCGCGCAGTTCCGCTGCGCCGAGACGGAGAAAAATCCGCACGTCACCTTTTTCTTCAACAACTACCGCGCCGAACCCTTCCCGGGTGAAGACCGCGCCTGTCCCGCCAGTCCGAAGGTGCCGACCTACGACCTGCAGCCGGAGATGTCCGCCGCCGAGGTGACGCGCCTCTCGAAGGAAGCGATCCTCTCCGGCAAGTACGGTTTCATCGCCGTCAACTACGCCAACCCCGACATGGTCGGCCACACCGGTTCGCTGCCCGCCGCGATCAAGGCTTGCGAGGCGACCGACGCCGGCGTCGGCGAACTGCTCGCCGCAATCAAAGAGGTGGGCGGCAAGGCGGTGGTGTGTGCCGATCACGGCAACTGCGAACAGATGTGGGACGACACCGTTCACGGCCCGCACACCGCGCACACGCTCAACCTTGTCGAGGTGTTCACGGTCGGCGAGGGTCTCGCCGCCGGGAAAACGAAGATGCGCGAAGGCGGCCGCCTCGCCGACATCGCCCCGACGGTGCTCGCGCTGATGGGCCTGCCCAAGCCGGCCGAGATGACCGGCGAGAGCCTGATCCTCGGCTGAAAAGCTGAAAGCTGATGTTACGCGGACACGTTTTTGCAGGGGCGCACTTCACGTGCGCCCGTGAAGTGGCGTGGGCGTCCCGCCCGCTTCCGTCCTGCAAGCAGATTGGCCGTAAAAGCATGCCGCCACGCCGGGAGTGCGTAACTTCAGTTCCGAACCTTCGCGTTCTTCGCGATCTTTGTGTAAAATCAAAACCATCAGGGGACGCCGGTGTTATCCCTCGTCCTCCAGCAACGCCATGGCGTCGAGGAACACGCCTGGTCCAGAAAGCGTGTTCGGCGCGGAGAGCGGAAAGGATTTTCGATTTTTGACTCCCGATTGTGGCACGGGCTTCCAGCCCGTGATTCCGGAGCACATGGTCAGGATGGCCATGCCACGCACTCCCACGGGCTGGAAGCCCGTGCCATGCAGACGTCCGCGTAACTTCAGATTGCAGGAGAAGCATGACCAGCGGCGCCAGGTACGGCGGCTGGGAACGGTTCAGGTAATAAGTGCGGTTGCCGTTGGGGATGAATCCGTGCCGTTCGACCTCGTGAACGAAGTTTTTCAGATTGTCGTGCGCGAGCGCGAGACCGCCGGGGCTGCGCACCAGACCGAGCGTCGTGAAGTAAGTGTCCCAGTAATACAACTCTTGAAATATCGCGCGACGGCAGGGCTCGGTGTAGGGATGCGGCAGGCCGAGGAGGGTGCCCTCGTCCTCCGTGTGCGCGCGAAGCGTGGCCGCCCAGTTGCGATGGATAAAATCGCAGACGGTGGCGACGGCAGCGGCAGATGTTTTCAAGGCAGGGGGGGGGGGGGGAGGGGATGGCGCAGCCGCATCACGGGAGTTTTGCCGGATCGAGGCCATAAACGATCACCGGAGCACCGGTGAGCTTGAGCGTGACGACAGGTCCGCCGGCTGTGGTAGCAACAGGGACGTGCCGACGCTGGCCAACGGGGTTGATTGTAGTGATTTTTTCATGACCGGAAGCGACGGGCAGAGTAGTTGATATCCGGCTACGCCACTCGTCGATCCAGGGTTCGGACGAGGCGAAATCCTTGACCTTTTCCGTGAGAATGTAGCCATCGGTGCGATCCCACAAAATCGTCATGGGGCCGCGCGGCGTGTCGAAGAGGAGGCCGCGGGTTTTGGCGTCATCCGGTTCGGGGAAATGCAGCCAGCGGACAAATTTCGCCTGGTCGAGCTCCTCGGCGGCGGTGGCGTAGGCGAGGAGCGCGGGCTTGAAGCTGAGGTCGCGGTTGATCAGGCCGAAGTAATATTCGCGGTCCTTCGGGTTCACGCCGAGCTTGTCGTAGTGGACTGTATCGAAAAGTTGATACCACATGAGCGCCTTGACGCCTTCGCTCATGGCGAGGCCGAAGGAGAGAATGGCGTTTTCGGCGCCGTGGCGCAGCGAGTCTTCCCAGAAGCTGTTGGGGAAGGCACAGGCATAGACTTCTGTGAGCCAGAGTTCCTTGGGTTTTTGCGGGGTGTCGCCGTATTTTTTGACGAGGTTGGCGGCGGTGCGGACGGAGCCATAATAGTTCCAGTAATTGCCGTAGGCACCGCCTGTCCAGGTTTGCCAAGGTTCGGAGACGGGGTAATCGGGCGTGAAGTTGCCGCGTCCGGGATGGAGCGCGAGGCCGTCGAGGAGTTTCCAGCCGCCGGCGTCATGGATGGCGTCGGCAAACTTCACGTCCATGCCGGCGAGACCGACGCTGAGGAGTTTTACATCGGCGGCAGGCGGCCCCATCTCTTGCTGGATGCGGCGGATGGCCCTGACCCAGCCGAGGTATTTTTCGATGCGGTTGTCGCGTTCCTGTTTTTTGACCGTATCGCCCATGCCGATACTCATGACGGCGTAGTTGATCTCGTTGCCAAATTCCCAGGCCGGGTTGGCGTGCTCGACGCAGAGTTGCAGTTGTTCGCGTATCCATTTGTCACCGGCGGCGGGGTCTTCGTCGTGGCGTTTGCGGGGGATCTGGTTGTGGCGGATCGCGGTGATGTTCTTGTAATCATGCGTATTGCCCTGCCGATACCAGCGCACGCCCATGCGCTCCATGACGCGCTGCACGGAAGCCTCGTCGGGGAGGGGCCAGTAGGCGGCGATGCCAAAGGGGCTTTCGGCGGAGGTGCCCCGGAACTCGTGCGGAGGGAGGAGCGTGAGGTTGGTGTGCGCGAAGGCGAGTTCTTCGCCGGTCGCCTTGTCGATGGCGGAGATTTCGGCGAAGAAGATGTCGCGGGTGGGGTCGATGGAGTCGGGCGAGGGACGAAAGGGGATGGTTTCGGCGTGGAGTTGGCCGGGGGCGAGGTCGATGTGGCGCGTGCCGCGGGTGACATGGTTGCCGGCGAAGTCGCGGATGTGGTGCTTCAGGGTGACGGTGCGCGCGGTATCGGCGGTATTGGCGAGCAGGGCGTCGAGCGTGATTTCGGGTTGTTGCGCGGCGGGTTGGCCGGGGCGGGATTCCCACCAGTTGTAGAGTTTGCCTGTGCCGGTTTTCAGGCCGACGGGGCGTCCGTGCCAGCGGGCGGAGACGAGTTCGGCGGGCCAGTCGGCGGGGGTGAGGAGGATGGAAAGCGTGGCGGTTTGCGCGTCGGGTTGGCCGGGGGTTTTTGCGAAGCCGATGTGATGGGCGCGGGCGTCTTTCCAGCCGGTGTTGACGCGATTGCCGGCGTCGAAGGCGAGGGCGAGGGTGTGGTTGCCGATCTGATACCGGACGAGTTTGCCATCGGGATGTTCCTGGGGAAGGCCGCCGTGCGGATGGCGTTTCCAGAGGCCCGGTTTTTCGACGGGCAAATCGGTGGCTCCGGCGGCGAGGCGGCGTCCGAACATGCTTTCTCCGATACGCGCATCATCAGGGAGGCCGGCAAGGGTCCAGGTGATGTCCACGCGGCCGGGTCTGGCGACAAGGAGGCCGGTGAGTTTTGCGTTGCCGGGGGAGGCGAGCGTGTAGTCGATCGCGAGCGCGGGGTGGCCGTCGGGAGAGATTTTTTGCGTGAGGACGCCGCCGGTGGTTTTGGCGCGGGGCGCGGGTTTGATGTCGAGGCCGGTGAGGGTGAGGAACGTTTTTCCGTTTTCGTCCTGTATGCGGATGTCGTCCCAGGTTTTCGCTTCGAGCGTGATGCCGGGTTGCCGGAGCGTCTGCTCACCGGCGGCGGGGGCGGCGAGACAGGTCAGGCCGGTCAGGGCGAGGGCGAGGGCGCGGGCGGCAGCCGGGAGATGGAGAGCGGGAAGGCGAATGATGTCGGGCATCGGGGATGTTACGGGAGAAAACGGATCGGGTGAAAATGCCGGTGTTGTCATTCACTTCCGATGACGGAAGCGGCGGCAGGCGGCGGAGGCGGCGAGGGCGAGGAACCCGGCAAACAGGGCAATCGTGGCTGGCTCGGGGACGGCGGAGCCGACCTGAAGGAGTCCGGCGCCGGTGATGAGCGCGGTTTCGTGGTCGGCGGTTCCGGCGGCGATGGAGCCGGGGGCGCCCCAGAGTCCGTCCGCCTGTTTCATGTCGTCGATGTAGAGGCCTGCGATGCTTTCGATGACGGTGGCGTCCTTGAAGTTGAGGATGAGGGCGGAGTTGTCAGTGGTATAGAGATACAGGCTGGTGGTGTCGGTGAGGAAGGTGGCGAGGGTGGTGGAGGTTCCACTACCAAGGGTGAGGCTGCCGCCTTCGATTTTCACGTCGCCGGTGAAGGCGTTGTCCGCTCCGGTGAGGGTGAGGCGGGATTCGGCGCCGGTTTGCGTGATGTCGGTGACGTTGGCTCCGATGCTGCCTGCAATGTAGGTGCCGCGATTGGCCTGAACGCCCGTGCTGGTCGAGGTGATGCTGCCGGTGTGGTTGATGGAACCGTTAATAAAAACGCGTGTGGAGGATGCGGCGGTGCTAGTGGCGTGGCCGACGGTGGAGAGCGTGAGGTCGCCCGTGCCGACAATGCTTCCTTCGACGGTGGTAGTAGTACCGCTGGTGCTGTTCGCATTGATGGTGAGGTTGCTGTCATGCAGGGTGATCGACCCCTGCAGGATCGCAGACCAGGCGGTTGTCCTGACCGTGTTCACACCGCCGCCGCGGACATGGATGGCGTTGGTCGCGGTAAATCCTTCGTTCGTCCCGCCCACGGTGAGCATGGCGTTGGTGTCGCCGGTGTTGCTGATATGGCCAATCGTGACATCACCCGTGCCGAGGCCGTCTATGTAGCGGACGGTGGCCCTCCCTGCCTTGACGGTAAGGCCGCCTGCGTAGGTGCTTCCCTTGCCGTAAATGTTAACGACGTTGGGGGAGCCCCAAGGGGTGTCCACGGTCAATCCCCCGGTTCCCGTGATGGTGCCGGAGAGGGTGAGCGCATTGGTAGAGGTGCCGGTGATGCGGAGGATGAGGTTTTGGTCCAGCGTTACTGCGCCGGTGAAGTCGGCTGCCCAAGCGGTGTGCTCCAGGATGTTGGCCCCCGCGCCGACAACGTGGATGGCATTGGCTGTGGCGGAGAATGATCCGTTGCTGCCATAAAGGGCGAGCTTGGCCTCCGCGGTCGGGCCTGCTGCGGCGTCGCCGATGGTGATGACTCCGTCACCCAGGCTTGCTTTCTGATTTACGCCGAATGTGCCGTTCTTGATGGTCACAGCCGAGAAGCTGTTGACGCCTGAGAGCCGGACGGCTCCGGTGCCGGTGGAGTCGATGGTAAGGGCGTGGGTGCCGGTGATGGATCCGGAGAGGGTGAGGTCGCGTCTGTCGCTGGTGTTACTGTAGTTGGCGGCGTTGGAGAGGATGAGGTTGTCGGCGAGCGTGATGTTGGTCGAGAGGGTGTCGCCTTTGCTGGTGGAGAGTTGGTTGATGTGCACGCCGGAGCCGCCGTTGTCGAGGGTGAGCACAGAACCGTTAGTGGCGGCGAGCGTCCAGGTGTGCGTGGTGTTGGTGTCGCCGATGTTCAGGGTGCCAAGCGTGATATTCGAATCGATGTTGATGACTTTGGCACCGCCGATGTTGGTGTTGATGATGGCGGTGGCGCCAATGCCGTCGGCAACGTCTCCGTTGAGCCATTGGGCGGTGTCGCTCCAGTTTACCTCGGTGGCAGGGACGGAGTTCCAGACGCCATCCGTCGCGTGAGACAGAGTGGCAAAGGCCGCGACTGCAATGGTCGCTCCGGGCGTTTTTGCTAATTTGACAAGCGTAGTGGTTTTCATGATGCGTTTGAAATTTCTGGTGGTATTATTTTATGAATACGTGCGTGGCATGAAATGGTGGTGATGTGGGTGTGTGTGTGGGGGGGGGGGGGGGGGGGGGGGG
>JAISAX010000818.1 GCA_031266495.1 Opitutaceae bacterium | reverse complement strand
ACTCCTCCCCCTCCACCACCTCCACCGTTTCAGCCGGGATCGCCTCCCCCCCCCCCTATGACCTCCTCCCCCCCCCCCTCTCCCTATGATTTAGTGGTCGTCGGTGCGACGCCTTCCGGCATCGTCTGCGCCATCCGCGCCGCCCGCGAAGGTCTGTGTGTGCTGCTGGTCAATCCCATGCGGCACGTTGGCGGTTTCATGACCAGCGGCGCCGGCGGATGGGAAGCCCCGTATGACGGCGCGCGTTCCCCTCTCTACGACGAGACCTTGCGCCGAATCTCCGTGTATTACCGGGAAAACTACGGTGAAGAATCGCCCCAATATCGGGCGTCGCGGCCCGATCCCGCGACCAGGTCGCGCCTTGGGCGTCCCAAGGTCGAGCCGCGCGTCGCGGAGCTGATCTTCGAACAAATGCTCGCCGCCGAATCCCGGCTGACCGTGTTGCGCGAGTATTATCCGGTGTCGGCCGAGCGCGAGGGTGCGCGTCTGGTGGCGGTTACGTTTCAGGAGATGCACGGCGGGCGCACACTGCGAGTCGCCGGGGAAAATTTCGCGGACTGCATGTATGAAGGCGACCTGCTCGCCGTCGCCGGCGTTCCCTGGCGCGTCGGTCGCGAGGCGCGCTCCGGGTATGGCGAACCCCATGCCGGAGTGATCTTCACGCGTGACCGCGCTCCGGGGCAAAGTCCCCATCCGCGCCCCCCGCTGAACATCCGCCAGATGGGAGCCTCCCACGGCGTGGAGATTCTTCTGCCGGAAAGCACCGGCGAGGCTGACGATGCGGTAATGGCTTACAACTACCGGCTTGTCCTGACCAAAAATCCGGCCAACCGCGCAATGGTCACCAGGCCTGCCGGCTACGATCCCGCCGCACTCGGCTGGCATGGCCGCAGCATCGTGCCCGGCCTGCCCAACGACAAGATCGCGTGGAATGGCGGAGGGCGCCTGATTGGCCCGCAGCATGCCTGGCCAACCGGTGACTGGAAGACCCGGGAGGAAATTCCCCGTCAATATCTCGATGCGGCGGTGGGACGTCTTTGGTTTTACCAGAATGATCCGGCAGCGTCCGGGGATGACCGCGAGTTCTGGAAAGAGTACGGGCTTGCACGCGATGAGTTTCCTGACAACGGACATCTCCCCTACGAAGTGTATGTGCGTGAAGCCCGCCGCATCGTCGGACGTTATGTATTCACGGAACATGACGCGACCTTCGCGCCGGGCATCGAGCGCACACCCGTTCAGACCGACAGCATCGCGGTGACGGACTGGCCGCTCGATTCGGTCGCCTGCACCGATCGCCCGCCGCGCAAGGGCGAGGTCAGGCGGGAGGGCGCATTCATCATCGCCGATGCCTGGCGACCCGCCCAGGTGCCGTGGCGCACGCTGCTGCCGCAGGGTCTCGACAACCTGCTTGTGCCGGTCTGTCTCTCGGCCACGCATGTCGGCTGGGGCACCCTGCGCCTTGAACCGGTCTGGATGCAGACCGGTGAAGCCGCCGCCCATGCGGTCGCGCTCGCGCACCGCCGCGGTTGCGCGCCGGCGCTCGTCGATGCCGATGAACTGTTGCGCACCCTCGTGCAGGCTCGGGTCATGGTAAGTTTTTTCAACGACGTGGACGTCGCCGCGAGCAGCGACATTGCGCCCGCCGTGCAGTACTTCGGGACCAAGGGGTTTTTCAAAACCTGCGACGCACGGCCCGACGCGCCGCTTTCCGGGCCTCTGGCGCAGGCGTGGCTGACCACGGTCCGGGCGCTCTTGCGGCGTGACGCTTCCTTCGACCCGACCACCGCCGCTCGTGCGTTGCCTGATGATTCCGGCGAGACCGCTGGCGAGCCGGTATCTCTCGCGGATTTTGTCGGGCGCCTGCGGAACCTCCGGGCATCCTTCGGTCTTGCGCCCGCACCATCGCTCCCCGTATCCGGTTTCGGAACACCGGTGTCGCGAGGCGAGGCATGTCGCTTCCTGTTTGAACTGTTGGCCGGGCGTCCGACCTGATCCCTTTCTCATGCCATCCACTCCTTCCGGTTATCTTGAACCCGCCCGACTCCTTCCCGTCCTTGGAGAATGGGACGTTGTCGTTTGCGGAGGCGGTTCCGCGGGTTGTGCCGCCGCCGTCGCGGCGGCGCGGCACGGAACAAAAACCCTGATTGTCGAGCGCGACAGCCACTTTGGCGGCACCACGGTCTCGGCGCTGGTCAACGTCATCCTGAGCACCAACGGCGTGGATTTTCAGGGCATCTGGCACGAGTGGGCGCGCCGGCTGAAACAGTTGGGCGGCATCTCCGGTTTGCGTTGGGAGGACCGGGAGGGAACCCGCTGGCTCGCGGGCAGCTCCGCACCGGAAATGGTGAAACTTGTCTGGGATGCGCTGATTGCCAAAGCGGGGGCGGAGGTTCTGCATTTCGCCTGGGCGGTGGCGGCGATTGTCGAGGACGGAGCCATCCGCGGCGTGATCGTGGAGACGAAGGGAGGACGCCAGGCGATCCGCGCGCGGCGGGTCATCGACTGCACGGGAGACGGCGACGTGTGCGCCTCGGCGGGAGTGGGTTTCGAAAACGGCATCGACGGGAAACCGTGGACTCACGGCGTCTCGGTGAATGCCCTGCTGGGCGGCACCAGGCCGCCCAACGACTATGCCGCCGGCACCTTCCCGCAAGGCACAGGTGTGTCGCGTAGTGCGGGTACAATGCCACTGTTCCAACGCGGACTGATTCGCTTCCTGAAAATCGATCCGCTCAACCCGTGGGATCTGACGCGCATCATGCGCGAGGGACGGCGGATGACTCGGGAACGGGTGGAGCAGATGCGCGCGGAGGCAGGCGTTTCCACAGTCAGGATGGACGAACTGTGCAAGGGGCCGTTTGTGGCGGCGACGGCCACCCTGCCCGGCATTCGCGCCAGCCGCCGGATTCACGGAAAGGCCGAGGCCACGGCAGCGGATGCGTTTTATCTCAACAAGCATCCGGATGGCATCGCCCGCGCGAGTTGGGAAATCGACTTTCACCAGGCGGAACAAGCCCGGGGCAAGGCGTTTCAATTCGAGGGGCGGACGCTGGACCTGCGCAGCCCGGAATACCGGCCGCGTCAGGCCAGGACGGAGGCGGGTGACTGGTTCGACATTCGCTACGGCTGTCTGCTGGCGCGGAATGTGGAAAACCTGCTGATGGCCGGGCGCTGCATTTCGAGCGACCCGATTGCCCATGCCAGCCTGCGCATTCAGCAGACCTGCATGTCACTGGGGCAGGCGGCCGGCACTGCTGCGGCGATGAGCATCCGGCGTGAAATCCCGGTTTCGACGCTGGAGCCGGCCATGCTGATCGCACAACTGGAAGCAGACCGCGGCGAGGCAGAGCCTGCTTTCGAGGGCCTGAAACACCTGACAAAGACGTGATAATCTGGATACAAATGTGCTTGGAATCCCGTGGCATGCCAGGCCACCGCATAGCCGCCCACAATCAGATACTGATGTTACGCAGTCGAGAGGTAGGGGCTTCGCTTGTGAAGCCCGCAAGGACCTTTCACAACAAGAGATAAGCCAATTCTGGCCGCTTGATGCGGGCGTCGCAAGCGACGCCCCTACGGTCGATCCGCGTAACATCAATCAGATACCTGACGCGCCGGGCGTTTAACAGGGCGATGAAATCTCGAAAGTCGCGAGGTATCGGAATCATAATTACGGTAATTGAGCCGGCGCATGCACTCCGGCGCCTCCAGACGCTCCAGCGGGGGGCGGGCGCGCCACCAGGCCGCGTCATTCCCCTGCGCGGCGAGCGGCTCCTTGACGAGAATACTCCGGTCAAGACGTACGTCCACAGGATGTTTGCGTTGGGCCGCGGCCATGGAGCAAAAGATTGCGGAGATCTTTGTTTATGGCAATCAGCGTGTTTGTTGTGTCGGGAACCGTGTTTCTGTGACTGGCCTCGCTCATGTCGCAAACATCATGTTTTTGTCGGCAACGTCACATGGTGCAACGTTGGCGCGGGAGGTTGCGGCGGGGAAACTCGTCGTTAGCAAATGAGCACAGCACTCGAAGCTCCCCCGCAACCCGGCCACGGCCCCGAACGCACATCCACGCCAGAGGCGAATACCGCCCGTTTCCCGCTCCGGACGGTGGATATTTCCGGCGACGCCGCGCGCCAGGTCGTCATCGCCGCCGGGTCGAAAACGACCTATCAGGGACACCCGACCACGCTGCTCATGCCGGACGGGAAAACCATGTATTGCGTCTGGACCTACGGACACGGCGGGCCGTGCGGTCCGCTCAAACGCAGCGACGACGGCGGCCTCACGTGGAGCGGCTTGCTCGACGTTCCGGCAAACTGGAGCGAGACGCGCAACTGCCCGGCGATTTTCCGTCTGCCCGATCCGCGCGGGAAATACCGGCTCTTTGTCTATGCCGGACAGGGGCCGGACGATTGCATCCATGTGTCGTATTCGGAAAACAATGGCAAAATCTGGTCGCCGATGCGCTCGCTCGGCCTCGCGGCGGTGATGCCGTTTTGCACCATCGTCCCCGTCGATGGCGGACGCACGCTGCTCGGCCTGACGAACATCCGCCGCGAAGGCGACGGAGGCGACACCCGGAGCAATGTCGTGGCCCAGAGCATTTCCGGCGACGGCGGGTTTTCGTGGACGCCGTGGCGCGTCATCGCCGACATCCCGGATCTCCGGCTTTGCGAACCCTGGCTTGTGCCTTCACCGGATGGCAGGGAGCTGACGTGCCTGATGCGGGAAAACCTGCATGGTATCTCGTGGCGTATGACAACCTGTGACGAGGGCATCACATGGACCAGGCCCGAGCCGTTGCCTGTCGGTCTTGCCGGAGACAGGCACGTGGCGCGTTATGCGGCGGACGGAAGGCTTGTCGTGGTATTTCGAGACCGCGCTTTCGCCAGCGGCACCACCACGCACTTTGTCGCCTGGGTGGGACGTTATGACGATCTGTCCGGCAGCGACGATGCCGGCGACTACCGGATAAAACTGTTGCACAGCCATGCCGGTTACGACTGCGGGTATCCGGGACTGGAACTGCTTTCCAACGGCACATTTGTCGCCACCACCTACATCAAATATCGTCCCGGGCCGGAGCAGCATTCGGTCGTGAGCACGCGGTTCACGCTGGCGGAGACGGATCGCCAAGTGGCACGGGCAACCTGCCCGTGATTCCCCGAAGTGGCATGGGCTTCCAGCCCATGGACGACGCGCAGCGTCGCCTTCCTTAATCACGGGCACGGAAGCCCTTGCCACGTCTCCCGCATTCCATCATCGCACATCTTTTTTCCATGTCACACACCACACCTCCGCAACTCCATCCCAACCGCCTTCTGGCCAATGTCCGTGCCGGGCGCATCGAACATCTGTATGTGCTCGGCAACCACGCCACGCCGCGCCACGTCGATTTTGTTGCCGGTTCCGGCTTGTTCGAAACCCTCTGGTTTGATCTCGAACATTTCGATCTCGGCACAGACCGGCTCGCCACGCTCGCTCTCGTGGCCCGCGCGCATCCGGTGACGACGCTCGCCCGCCTGCACGCCTCCGATTACCAGACCGTGCAGCGCACGCTCGAAACGGGTGTCGGCGGTCTCATGTGTGCCATGGTGGATACGCCGGAGCAGGCCGCGCAGATCGTGCGCTGGGCAAAGTTCAACAACCCGGCTCCGGCATCCGGAGAGATCACCGGTCAACGCGGCTGGAATGGCGGCGGCATTGATGCACGCTACGGCACCGTATCCGCCGCCGATTACGCGGCGCACCAGAACCGCGAGACGGTGATCCTCTGCCAGATCGAGACCGAAGACGGCCTCGCCCGTGCCGACGCCATTGCGGCGACGCCCGGCGTGGACGGCATTTTTTTCGGCCCCGGCGATTATGCCCACCGCATCGGTCGTCTCGGCCAGATCGGCCACCCGGATGTTTTTGCCGCGATGGAACGGATCGCCGCGGCCTGCCGCGTCGCCGGCAAATTCTGGGGCACGCTGGGCATTGGCCGGGAAAATTATCTCAAGGTAAAGGCACTCGGCGCGCAGCTCATCTGCCCCGGTGGGGATGTTCGCGTGATGAACCTCGGGATCAGGGAACTGGCCCGGACGTTTGCGAAAGGATGAGAGGGGGACGTAGAGAGGGGCGGCGACGTTCCGCCACCGTCCGGCATGCACGGAGGCATGCCGCTACGTAACACATAACCTATCGGAGAAGACGCTATTTTACCGGAATCTCCCATCGCACTTGAGTTGCCTCCGGCGGGACCCGGAGCGTCCGGGTGGCGCTGCCTTGCGGGGTATTGGCAACAACGGTGTAGTCTCTCTGAAAGACACGGCTCTGCCATCGGCCGACGGTGCCGGTGCGGACGGTTTCGTTTCGCCGGGCATCATCGGAAACGCCCGGCCTTGGCGGCGAGTTCGCCTTCGCATTGCGGGCTGCCGTGCGCGAGGTCACGGCAGATTTGTGGGCGGCGTTCGTAGGCTGTGCAAAAATACTCCGTATGCGTGCGGCCGTCGGCGTCGGTCACGAGGCGGGGCAGAAGCGCGATGCAATGGCCGTCGCGCATACGCATCCAGGCGCGGTGACCGATGAAGTGCGCGAGGCGTTCGGCGTCGGCGCCGAGGCGAGCCCAGTCGTCGCCGGTGACGCGCACGTAGGTATCGAGGCCGGAGAAGCAGCAGACCCCGCAGCGAAGGCAATCGGCCGGTGTGGATGGGATGTTCACGCGGTGTCTGCGGTCCGGAAGGAAGTCGGCAGACACGGGGCGGGATCATGATGAAACCAGGGAGGGCGGGAAGCGGAAAAGGGCGGCGATCAAAAGCGTCGGATCGGATGAGTTTTACACAAAGATCGCAAAGGACGCGAAGGACTGGCTATCCCTGCATGGTTATACGTTTTGTATCCACAAACGGGATCGCAAGCGACGCCCCTACTTCGGCACCGGGTGAAAGCATACGCTCCTTGGTGCAGTTTGCATCCGGATCTTCGCGATCTTTGCGATCTTTGTGTAAAATTTATCCGGATACGCCTGCGCCCGCGAATTGCGGGTGGCTTTCGATGCGGCGGACGAAAGCGGGTTTTCCGGCGTCGGCGAGCGCGGGCGGGAATTGCGAGTGGCTGCGCCGCCACCGGGCGAGCCATTCGGGGCCGAGCAGGCGAGGGGAAAGCGGATGGGCGGCGGCTCCGCCGGGCTTGGTGAAGGCGATGGTGGTGTCGGCCTTCGGACCGGTGCCGGCACCGGCGGCGAGCAGAAAGCCGGCGGTGAGCAGGGCGACGCGCACGGCCGTGGCGTTGGAATAGGTGTAGAGTTCGGCACCGGCGGGATTCGGAGAGGCGGCGCAGCGGGTGAAAACGCGCGCGAAGGCGGCGGCGGTCCAGAGCGGGGAATCGGTCCTGGCGGAAAATGGATCGTAAAAGATCACGTCGGGCGGCGGCGCGGCGTCGAGGGTGTTGAGGAAATCGCCGTGCAGGAGTTCCCAGTGCAGGAGGCCGGAGGTGTGTTCCCAGCGACCGTATTCGAGAAGATGGTACGGGGCGGGATGGCGCAGGTGCGGGAAATGACGCCCGGCGTTTTTGAAAGCGAGGCGGAGCGGGTCGAGGTCGCGCTCGAAACTCACGAGGCGGAGCGGGCGCAGGGACGGGGAAGTGGCGTGATGTTGCTCGAAGCAGCGGATCGCGGCCATGACGTTGTGCGCGGCGCCGAGGCCGACATCCCAGATGACGAGGGGGGGCGGGGAGGGGGGGACACACGGGCTGGAAGCCCGTGCCACGTCGGATGCGGGCGGGACGCCCGCGCCACTCTTTCCCGTTTGTTTGGGGGCGCCGAGTCGCGCGGCGAGGCAGGACTGGTCGATGTAGAGGCGCTGCGCCTCGTCGTCGGGCGCGGTGACGGAGTGCATGACCTCGCCGGAACTGGTTTGCCGGATACTCGAAAATCCCTGCGGGTTGAGCTGCACCTCGTAGTCGCCGAGGCGGCTGTGGCGGTGGCGGTTTTGGTGCCGCGGTTTCGCCGGCGCGTGGCCGGGATGATCCTCGTCGGTGCGAGCAAGGTCGATGCGCTTGCGTTCGTAATAACCGGCAAAATTGCCGTGCAGGATGTGCGTCCGCATCTCCGCCATGAGGCGGTGATAGAATGTCATGTTGTGCAGACCGAGGAGGTGCCAGCCGAGGTGTTCGCCGGTCTTGACGAGGTGGTGGAGGTAGGCGCGCGAGTAGTCGCGGCAGGCGGCGCAGTCGCAGGCGGCGTCGATCGGTTCTTCGGCAAACTTGTAAACGGTGCGCCGGAGCTGGAGACGGCCGTGCGAGGTGAAGGCGAGGCCGCGTCCGGCGACTTGCGAGGGGATGATGCAGTCGAACATGTCCACGCCGCGGTGGACGGCTTCGAGGATGTCGAGCGGCGTGCCGACGCCCATGAGGTAGCGGGGCAGGCCGGGCGGAAGGCAGGCGGTGACGAGGCCGGTGAATGCGTGGCGTTCGTCGTGCGTCTCGCCGACGGCGAGGCCGCCGATGGCGAGTCCGTCGAAGGGCAGCTCGCGAAGGAAGGCGGCGCTTTGTTCGCGGAGGTCGCGGTGGCAGGCGCCCTGCACGATGCCGAAGAGGGCTTGCGGGGAATCGCCGCGCGCGGCGAGCGAGCGGAGGGCCCAGCGGTGCGTGAGTTCCATGGCGGCCCTGGCCTGCGCGTGCGGCGCGGTGGCGGGGATGCATTGGTCGAGCACCATCATGATGTCGCTGCCGATGGTTTTTTGTATCCGGATGCTGGATTCGGGCGAGAGGAGGTGGAACGCGCCGTCCACGTAGCTCTGGAAGCGCGCGCCTTCCTCGTTCATGGCGCGCGAGTGCGGGAGCGAAAAGATCTGGAACCCGCCCGAGTCGGTGAGCACGGGGCGGTCCCAGTTCATGAAGCGGTGGATACCGCCGAATTTCTCGAAAACCGCCGATCCGGGGCGGAGAAGCAGGTGGTAGGTGTTGGCGAGGAGGACGCTGGCGCCGGCGGTCTTGAGGGTTTCGACGGTCTGGGATTTGACGGTGGCCTGGGTGCCGACGGGCATGAAGACGGGAGTCTGCACCGGCCCGTGGAGCGTGTGAAACGTGGCCGCGCGCGCCTGCGAGCCGGGTGCAGTGTTTTCGAGAGTGAAGCGGAGGCGGGACACGATGGATAATTCTTGATTGGCGCTTCGTGCCAAAAAGCAGGCAGGGCGGATACTACAAAAACACATCGCCGTCCGCTCCACCCGTTCAGTCGAGGGTTTGCCAGTCTTCCAGCTCAAGGCCGGGGATGCGGGAAAATTCGCGGGTGTTGTGCGTGACAAGAACAAAGCCCCTGGCGAGGGCTTGCGCCGCTATGAGCATGTCGTGGGGACCGATCACACGGACGTTGCCGGGTTGCGAAAGCGCCAGTTTGACGACGGCGTAAGCGTCGGCACACTCTTCATCGAACGGGACCACGGGACTGACCTTTCGGGCAAAATCCCGCTGCCGGACGGTGCGCCGGGTGTCTCCGGCTTTTTCCCATCCGTGCTTCAATTCCGCCAGCACGATGGCCGAAAGGCGAAGCCGGGAGGAATGCCGGTCCATCCTCGCGACAAGTGCGCCATCGGCCCCTTTGGCATACTTCGAAAACACATTGGTATCCGGCAGATACGTACGGTATAACGCGTCCATGTCAGATGCTCATGAAGCAGTGGAGCGCGTTTTCCTTGCCATCTTCTTCGGTTTTTCCCTCAGCAGCTTGAGGGCTTCCCGCATATTCCATTTCATGGACGGATCGACGATCATCAACCCGGACGGAGTGCGGTGGATCTCCACTTCGCTTGAGGGGAGCTGAAACTCTTTCGGGATGCGCAGGGACATTGAATTTCCCTGACGAACGATCTTGGTCATGATTGGCATGCCTCAAACGGTGCGACGGGAAGCCACGACTGTCAACGCACCTCCCGTACGCTCCCCTGCCTTGCCAGCGAGGCATCGGGACGGGACGGGATGATCCCGCCTGTGCGGCAACGGTTTTTTTGCGCAACAATTTCGAATTTGCGGGTGCATGGGGATTGGGCGTCCGCAGGCGGAATCGGCTTCGGTACCACACAACGAGAAGAATGAGGTTCAGGCTGATGCCGGGGAAAACGATAAGAGTGCGCATGGCGGCAGAGGCGGGGAGAGCAGTGGTTTCAACGATGTGAAAGAGAGCCTGCTCGTCTTGTCCCGGATGTGATCGCAACGTTGCGCCTACCTTCCGCCGTTTCGCCCATGACTCCAAAAATCCTGCCTGCTTTTGCAACCGCCTTGGCCGCTGGCCTTGCCGTGACCCTGGCGGCGACCGACGATCCGGCACACGCCGGTCGGTCTGCTTGGGCCTTCGTGGGGGCGGACGGCAAGCTGGTTTACCGGGCAGACGAACGCGGCAACACCCTCCTCGATTTTTCCCGTGCCGGTTATCACGGCGGAGGCGTGGCGTTGCCGGCGGTTCCTGTTGCAGTCGCGCTCGATCCTTCACCAGTGCCGGCGGCTGGCGCGGAGGCGACCGCCACCACAGACGACGGCGAACGCATCCAGCAAGCGCTCGATACGGTTGCCGGGATGACAGCCGATGCCGCGGGACAGCGCGGCGCCGTGCTCCTGCGTCGGGGAATCTGGCGCGTGGCGGGGGATCTGCGGGTGCCGGGCGGCGTCGTGCTGCGGGGCGAAGGTTCAGCGAAAGACGGCACGGGCACCGTTATCATCGCCACCGGCACGCAGAAACGGACATTGATCCGGCTGGGTGAGGCAAAGCCCGCTACTCCCGCCGTGGCGGAGGTCTCCGGCAGCCGCCGGCGGGTGACGGAGGGTTACGTCCCGGCGAGCAGCCGCACGCTCGCGCTCGAACGCGTGGATGACCTGAAGCCTGGCGACCGCGTCGTGGTTCTCCGGCCCGGCACGGCGGCATGGATCGCCTCCATCGGCATGGACCGGATCGTGGCCCGTTCGCCTGAACACAAGATCAGCCAGTGGGAGCCGGCCGAGTACGATTTTCATATCGAGCGGTTCGTCACCGCCGTGGAGGCCGAGGCGCGCCGTGTGACGCTGGATGCGCCACTCATGATTGCGCTCGAAGAGGCGTTTGGCGGCGGCTGGCTCTACCGCGCCGAGTCGCGCCGCGCCCGCGAGTGCGGCGTGGGATCGCTCTGCCTCGTTTCGGACTACAAGGCCGGGCAGGAAACCTCCGACAGCGATCATGCCGCGACCGCCATTGGTATGGGCGCGGTGGAAAATGCCTGGGTGCGCGACGTGGTCGCCTGGCATTTCGACGGCGGTGTCCGTGTCGGTAGGGACGCCGCTTTTGTCACGATCCGGGACGGCGCCCATCTCGACCCGGTCGGGCCGATTGTGGGCGGGTATCGTTACGGGTTTCATCTCGGCGGGCAGTACACGCTGGTGGAAGGCTGCCGCACGCGCGGAGACCGGCATTCGTTTGTCACCAGTTCGCGGGTACGCGGCCCCAACGTGTTTCTCGACGGTGTGGCGGAGCAGTCGCATGCCGATTCCGGCCCGCATCACCGTTTCGCCATCGGCACGCTTTACGACAACATGCGCGAGTCCGGCGCGATCAACGTGCAGGACCGCGGCGATTCCGGCACCGGTCACGGCTGGACGGGAGCGCAACAGGTTTTGTGGAACTGCATCGCACCGCGGCGCCTCGTGCTGCAACAACCGCCCGGAGCGCGGAACTGGGCTATCGGTTGCGTGGCCCGGTTCGACAAGGGCAGGCTCCCGCGCGAGGAAGGTGTCATCGACTCGCCCGGCGCGCCCGTGCAGCCGGCCAGTCTCTATCGCGCCCAACTTGCCGAGCGTCTCGCTTCCGGAGATCCGGAAAGATGACTCCCCTCCCTCCCTCCCCCCCCCCCCACACACACACATACGTAACTATAAAATGAATACAGAAACTATTGTTCATTCACGTTTCCCCTCACGCGACGGCGACCGCCGCGCGTTTACCCTGGTCGAGTTGCTTACGGTCATTGCGATTATCGGTATTCTCGCCGGTATGATCATTCCGGTTACGATCCGCGCCCGGGATGCGGCGCGTAACGCAAAGTGCAAGGGCAACCTGCGCGCCCTGTGTCTTGCCACGAATCTCTATATGAACGAGACGGGAACATTTCCCCCCCATCAGATCGACGGATCCGGCTCTTGGCCTCAACGGCTCAACCCGTATCTCACGGGTCGGCAGAGCACGGAAAGGGGCGAGGTCTATGCGTGCCCGTCCCAGCCAAACCGGGCGCTGTTCAACGACGGAAGGTACCGGCGGGGCTACACGGCCAACCGGATATTATGGGTGAACACCGCGACCCAATCGACTCCGATCGTGCGTGTGAGCGCCGTGCAGCGGCTTTCGGAAGTTTTCTTGCTCTCCGACGGCACCCAGAGCGCGATTGCCGCCGATGGCAGTGGTGGCGAGATTCCCGGCAACACCGCGCTACCCAATTCGATAAGGCCCATAGAGGCCGCCAATGCGGACAAGTTCGTCGACCCGGGGCCCGATACGGACGGGGCGTCAATCACCTCCTCCAACGCCAATATCCGCTATCGTCACAACGGCGCCGCCAACCTCGGATTCTGCGACGGCTCCGTCCGTTCTTTCAAAAAAGGAACCGTGCGCGAACGTAATGTCGCCGCCATCGAGTATTGAATCCGCTGCTTCCGACAACCGTTGCCGTGCGCCCGCTGCTCGCCCTGTTGTGTCTGCTTTGCTTCCCGTATCCCCCGGTGCTGCACGCCTCTGATGTCGCCGTCCCGGCCCGCACGCCCTGGCAGATGGCGCTCGGGTTCGACTACAACGAAGCCTCCGAAAACTTTACCCGCCTGCAGGCCGCTTTTCCGGCGGATGCCCGCATCGCTATCGCCCGCGCCGCCACGCTTCTCGTCCGCCAGCCGCGCACCGCCGACAACATCCGGACGGCGCGTTCCCTGCTCGAAGCCGTGGCCACGCGCTCCGCCACGTTTGCCGGCGCTTCGGTTGACGAAACTGTTCTCGCCGCCTACCTCGCCGCCCGTATCGATCAGGATCACCTCGAACCGCCTCGCGAGGCAATGGCCCGCGCCGCCTACGAAACCATCCTGCGCGATCATCCCGGGCATCGGCTGGCCGGGCAAGCCGCCGTCCAGCTTTCGCTGCTTGATGCCTGGAGCGAGCCGCGGTTGCCTGCGGCCGGCGCCATCGCCCGCATCGCCGCGCGGCTCCCCGGCGCAGCCTCCCATCCCGAGGCGGCCCGCGAGTTGCATTTCATTCTGGCCCGCCTCGAATGGGAAGGGCGTCGCAATGCCCGCGCGGCCGTCGTCCATTTGCAGGCCGGACGCGCCATCGGCTACGAAAGCCCGTTTCGCAATGCCGAGGTGGATCTCATGATCGGCAACCTGGCTCGCGGAGAGGGCGACGCGACCACGGCCATCACCCACTACCGTGCCTTTCTCGAGGGCAAACGCCGCGACGTCCGGGCCAGCACTGTGCGGCGGTATCTGGCCGAACTGGAAACGGAAGCAATCCGTCACGAAGTAGCGAAAATTCCATGACATTCATGATCAGATTCAGAGTCCTGTTGCCCGTTCTCGTGCTTGCCGCCGCAGTCGGCGCGTCGTTCTGGCATGTCCTTTCGCGCACCCGCACGCTCGCGTCCGGCACCGACTCCGGCCGTGTCACGATCCGCATCGGTCACTGGTTGCTGCACGAGGGCATGCGTGAATCATTTGATGAAGCCGCACGTGCCTGGGAGGCGCTCCATCCTGATGTCAGGGTCGAGCAGGTTGCCGTGCCTATCCGGATCTGGCCCGCCTGGGTGCGGACCCAGCTTGTCGGAGGCACCGCTCCCGACATCCTGGGGTTAAACACCCTCAATGAAGAATTCATCAACCGGTATTTTCTCCCTCTGACCGATGCCGTTGCCGAGGCCAACCCCTGGAACGCCGGCACTTCGCTGGAGGGCATCCCATGGCGCGAGACGTTTGCCGACGGCCTCGACAGCATGCTCGCGCTCGTTCCGACCACGGGCGAGGTGCAGTCCGTCATGCTGCAGCTCACGACCACGCGCCTTTTCTATAACAAGCCGCTGATGCGGGCCGTGACCGGCTCCGACGCGCCACCTGCCGACTATGCGGCTCTCCGCGCGCTCGGCCGGCAGGTTGCCGACTACAACGCCCGCGCCGGACGCCGGCTCGTGCCCGTCGCCGCCTGTGGTCCGTATGCCGAGTATCTGTTTGGCCGTCTGCTGCCGTCGCAGACCCAGCAACTCGCCATCGCGCTCAGTCCGATGCAGACGCTTAACCTCACGGCGGCCGATCTGGCGCGCGCCATGCTCGAGGGACGCCTCGGCTACGAAACCCCGGAGATGCGTTCGTCGCTCGCACTCCTGCGCGATGCGAGCAGTCTCATGCCGCCCGGTTTCAGCCAGTTCAATCGTGATGATGCGCTCTTCACGTTTTTGCAGGGCAACTCGCTGATGATTTTTGCCGGCAGTTGGGATTATGCCGTCTTTGCGCGGAACGAGGATTTTGACGTCGGGATTTGTCCGATGCCCGTGCCTGCCGCAGGCGATCCGGATTACGGCCGTTTTGTGCTCGGTCCCCAGGCCGAAACCGGCGGTACGCCCGAGGGCACGTTCGGGATTGTGCGCAGTTCGTCGCAGCCGGAGATTGCGCTCGATTTCCTGCGTTTTCTGACCAGTCAGCGCATCGCACGGATGTTTGCCGACAATACGTATCGCACCTCGGCGATTCTCGGTGTGCCGCCACCGGAGCATGCGGCGGGGCTCGCTGCGATCCTGGAGGGCGAGGTGGCGGGATTCCGGCCGGATATCCCGCCGTCGTTTGGCGGTGGTCGCGCCAGCCATGTGTTTCGCACCCATTTGCACCTCCTGCTCGGCGAGCGGGGAGATCCGGACGCGTTTGTGCGCAAACTCGACCGGGAGATGCCGGCCGCGCTCCGGTCCGACATGGAGCGCCATGCCAGCCGGACGCTGCGCAGTGTGAGACAACTCGACGCCCATCTCGGCTTGCTGTTCACGCAGCCCGGAGCCGGAGCAGCCGCGCCGGATGCGGACTGGACGCGGGTGAGCGAACTCCGCCATGTGCGGCAGGTGGAATACCTGTTGAGCCAAGCCCGACCGGCTTCCGGCTCGGACAACGACACGCCTGCCGCACGCAGCCGGTAAACACCGAAAACGGCGCGATGCGAGACACGGGCCGCCCGTCCGGCATTCCCTTCGACAAGATCACGGGCACGCCGCTGGGGGTGATGACGCTGCGCGTGTTCAAGGCCCAGCGCCTGGGCGGGGACTATCCAGCCAGCAAGTGGGTCTGGGACGAACCTCTGCTTGCCCGCCTGGGGACGATGGCTCTCGAACAGCTTGTCGCCTACATAGCCGCCCGCCCCGAGTTTGACATCGTGGATATCGAAGCCAAAGTGGCCGGATTCGAATCCGAAACCGTCAAGAAGACCGTCATGACCATCGCTGAACGCTACATCGAAAAAGGCCGGCTGGAGGGGGAACTCATCGGGCGCATCCACACGTTGCAGGAGTTGCTGGGCAAGGCCATGACCCCCCGGGAAAACCTGCTCCGCAAGTCTCCCGCCGCCCTGAAAGCCCTCCTGCAAAAGCTTCGCGCCGAGCACCGCGCGCGCTGAGCAGCCGAGCACCGCGCGGCACCGGAGAAGTGGCACGGGCAGACAGCGCAAGCCACCGCCTTCCGAAACACGGAAGGCCCCCGTGCTTGCCGGACGGAGCGCACCTCCCGTTTGCGGGCTTCGCAAGCGGTCCCGCTTAGGGTATCCAAAACGGATGACATATGCGGGCTGGCAGCCAAATCCTTGTCGGTTTACACCCGCCCGCCGGTCTCGTCGCGTCCTGCAATCGTCAGAAGCGCAGGGTGTAGTCGAGTGGCCCGTCGGCCGGAATCTTGACCAGCACGAGTCGGCGATGGGGCAGGGGCGCTTCGCTTTCCGTAATCACGGGCGCATGACTGGTCCCGCGAAATGCGATCGTGAGGAGAGGCATTTCCCGGCCGGCGCGGCGGACGATGACCGCACCGGATTCGACCGTGGCCGTGTCGTTCCCGGCCAGGATGAGGGGGAAGTATTCGCTGAAGGCGCCGGGCAGGCGAACCTTCACATTGATGCCGTCATCGGTGAATGCTACGGTCTTTTCCCCGGCAGGTTTTTCCCCGGCAGGCGATAACGGATACGTGAGGACGAGGTCGCCCTGGTCAAGATCGGCGGCAGCCGGGAGCGGGGAGGGGGCGGGATGGCCGGCGACGGTGATCCGGGCCTCGAAGGAGGCTGCCTCGAAAGGGAGTGCGGATTTTCCGGCATAGGTCCCCCAGGCGAGCGCTTCCCTGCGGGACTGGCCCTGAAGCAGGATGCCGGTATCGGGACGCCAGACAAAGCCGAGGCCGTAACGCTGTTGCGGGGTAGCCGGATTGCCGAAGGCGAACGAGGCATACCAGGCGGGCCGGCGCAGGTAGAGGAAACCGGCATCCTTGCGCGGATCATGCCGGGCATGGTTGAAACGGTCGCGGGCGAGCCAGGGGAGTTGGGCGCGGGCGGCCTCGCGTTCGGCGTCGCTCGGGTAAAAGGCGGGATCGCGCCGGTCGAGGAAGACGTAGGGAGAGAAAGAGTCACTGGCCGGTGTCTGGAGGGGGCCGACGCCGGGCCAGTCGCTGGCAAGCCTGGCGCGGGTGGCGGCGATGGCAGCGGCGCGTTCCTCGCGAGTCAGGGAGAAGGCGCGGGCGGCGGGGATGAACTCCGCCATGGGTGTTTGCACGTGATTGAAGAAGGGACGCTGCATGCGCGATTCGATGGCGCGGTTAAGGGCGATCCACGATTCGCCGGGCTCGGGCAGGGCGTTCCAGGAAAGCCATCCGAACCAGGCCGTTTCCTTGTCGATCCAGACTTGCGCGAGCGGCGTGTCGCGAATATAGGGCCAGGCGCCGCGGGTATTGGTTCCATGGGTACCGAGGGTGTACGAGAAATCGGGTCCGTCTTTTTCATAGAAGAATCCCGCGGGGCTCTGGAAATCAGGCGCGCTCTGGCGAAGGCGTTTTTCCCAGAGGCCGCGCACTTCCGTGTCGTCGGGATGAAGGCGCATCCAGGAGAGGCCGCCGGGCCAGACGTTGCCGTATTGATTGGTGAAGAAGGAACCGTTTTTGTAGTTTTTTTCCCGGGTGAGCGTGACGATCAAAGCCTTGCGCAGGGTGGCGTGGGCGCGGTCGAGCACTTCCGCATCAATGGCGGGCGCGCCGGGAGCGGCGAGATTCTCGAGCGTCCGGCCAAGGAACTTTGCCATGAAGGCCACGGCGGCGAGGTTATAGCCCTTGGGATTGTATTCGGAAAAAGAGCCGTCCGGAGCCTGGATGCGCCCGATAAAATCGAGGGCGGCCTCGAGCCGGGCGCGCACGGAGGGATCGCCCCGGTAGGGATTCCATTTGCGGTCGGCGGTGTAGAACCACGCGAGCGAAAGGACGTTTTCCATGACGCGGGAGTTCCAGGGTTTGTTGTCCTTTGGACGCCGCCAGACGGAAATGTCAATGAAGCCGCGATTGGGCCCCTCTTCGACAATGGCATTGGCGACCGTGGCGAAATGCGCGAGCGGGGCGACGAGATCGAGTTCGTCGTCGGTAAAGTCATCGGGAGTGATCCTGGAAAAATCAACCGGCGCGACGCGCGGCCAGCGTGCCGCCGTTGCGGGAGAAGTCCCCGTAGCGTTTGCGGCGGCGAAAGCGGTGGAGGCCTGGAAGCTCGTGAGCAACACAAGGCAGGAAATGACGGGGATGAGGGCGCGGGTCATGATGGTGCGCGGTGGAGGAGCCGTTTACGGTTGGAGAGAGGAGAGGTTGATGAGGTTGGTCCGTTTGCCGGGCGTAGTCGATCGCCCGTCGGGAATGACGCGCACCGGCCTTGATCGACGGTCTGCAAAGGAAGCGTTTTGCAGACTGCCGATTGCGATCACGGGGAATCACGACAGAAAACGACGTGCGCCGACGGCGATCATGCTGCAGGCACCAAGGACCAGAGCCCAGGCACCGGGTTCCGGGACCGGAGCAAGCACTTCATTCAGGGTGGTGGCCACAATCAGATCGTCGAGCGTGAACCGACCCATGTCGGTGATCGAATTGGATACGCCGTTGATCGTAGCGGAGTTTCGCATACGAAGGGCGATCCCTGTGATACTGTTGGCGCCGCTGTTGGTGCCGAAGCCCAGTGCTGTCGCAAACGAATCCGTTTCTCCCGGATTGATCCAGATGTAGTATGTGCCGTTGTTGCCCGCCGAGCGGTCCATCGCGATAACGATACGGTAGTCTGTACCGGGATTCATATTACTTCCAACCAGAGTGCTTTCGTTTACGCTGCTGCCTGCTACCGCAAAGGAGAGTCTGAAGGTGTTGTCTTCTGTCCCCGGAGCGATACCGACGAGGCCGCGATTGGTGCCGCCGTTAGCAATACCGTTGACAAAGATAAAGAAGGCCGAGTTCAGGTTATCCGTCGAATCGAACGATGTTCCCGGTGCCTGCGAGACATTGAGGGTGAATCCCGTATAGACGATGGCGGGGCCGTCACTGTCGCCGCGGGCAAACAGGTCCCGTCCGATGACCGCGTTGGTCGCGGTGGAGGTCGTCCAGTCCCACGATACCTTGCCGCTGTTGATCCGGATATGGTCCGTATTGGTGATGGGACCGGTGGGTACGGATGAAGTTTGCTGCCAGCCGTTTTGCCCGTTGAGGGCGGCGTAATTATAGCTGTCGAAATTCTCCTGGTAGAGAACGGTGGCGAAGGCCGTGGAGGTGAGAAAAAGCGCGGAGGCGATGGCAACCGCGCGGCGGGGGAGGGTGTATTCGAGTTTCATACCCGGCGAGCCTCGGGCGTCCGAGCGTCGGTGGCAAAGGCGGTGGACTTCACATCGTTGAAATCGCCGGAACGGCAGCCGGCTGTCCGGAGCGGGCGAGACGGATTTTTTGCAGGGTTTTCAGCGTCTCGCCTTCATTCCAGATGCCGGGCGTGGAAAGGAAACACGGGACGTCGGGAATGCCGGTCTCGTTGTGCTGGATGAGGGAAACGACATGGCGAGTGGCGCGCTCCCCGATCAGTTCCCGGTCCTCGCACAAGCCGGTCAGGCGTTCGTTGCGTCGTCCGAGCACCACGCTGACGAGGGAAACGTCGCGAGGGATACGAAGCCCCGCCGCCTCCAGGCGGACCAAGGTTGGCGGGCCGAACTGGCCAACCACGGCTTGCGGGCGTACCCGGTCGAGCCAGGAGATAAAACCGTGTGTGTCGGTGTGTGTCGTCTGCAGGGGGGCCACATCGTCCTCGAATCCGAGGGCGCGAACATAGGCATGATACGCTCCCGACCAGCGATGCTGCAGCCGGGTATCGGCCGCTTCTCCGACAACCAGTCCCACACGGCTGTGACCGGCGGCGGCGCAGCGCAGCATGGCCTCGCGCATGCACCAGAAGTGGTCGCAGCTCAGGTTGTCGAGCCGCGGGTTGTTCAGCCCGATGGAAACGCTGGCGGCGGAAAAGTGTTCCCAGTCCAGCTCCACGTCCGTGCCTGCTCCGGGGCCGGGTCCCACGACAATCCCCTGGATGCCGCGCGTTCGCAGCACTTGGGACAACCGCCGGGAACCCATATGAGGAGCACGCGCCCAGAAGGGCTCCACCTTGTATCCGAAGCGGGCGGCCTCGCGGGCGCAGCCGGTGAAGAAATCGAATGAGACATTGGAGCGCCAGGCGTCTTCGGTGGCGGTCAGCGTGAGGTAAGCGATCACCGGACTGGCCGGCGGTGTGCGTCGCCAGCGGCGCGACTCCATGAGGGCGGCGACGAGCGGGTTTTTGCGATAGCCGAGTCGGGCGGCGACTTCCTGCACACGGGCGCGAGTGGCGGCGGCCACCACGGGTTTGTTGGCGAGGGCAAGCGAGACGGTGGACGCGCTCAGCCCGAGTTGCGCGGCGATGACTTTCATCGAAACCGCCGGTGCCGGTTCCGTTGCTCCACCAGTCGCAAGGGAGGCAGCGTGTGTCCGGGAGCGGGTTTCGGAGGGTTGGCCGGAACGGGAAGGGGAGCGACGGGTGGATGGCATGGGAATGCGCTTCTCGTTGACGAGAAAAACCGGAATCCCCCGGCTGGCAACGGAGGAAAAAGTTCGGAAACGATTTCGGATAGGGAACGGGGCGGATCTCAAAAAGAGGACAGGTTCAGGAAAGGCGGAATGGCGGTCATGAAATTACACAGAGCGGCGGAGCCGCAAGCGAAGAGGAGGGAAGCCGGGCATTCTGGTAGGCATGGGAGATATGAAAAACCAGACATTACCGATTGAGCCCGGCGTCCCGGAGA
>JAISAX010000798.1 GCA_031266495.1 Opitutaceae bacterium | reverse complement strand
GCCGAAAAAAAGTTCGAGCAATTGTGGCTGTTGTTCCTGACGGCGATCAACGACACGACGCAAGAGCCGCCAAAGGAATTGCTGGCGACAAAGGAAACGAAGAAGGCGCTGGACTATCTTGAGCGAGCGGCCTTCACGGCCGAGCAACTGCGCACGTATGATGGGTATTGGGACGCCATCCGTCTCGAACGCAGCCGTTCCGTCGGCATGTTCGACGCGGGCCTCGCCAAAGGTGAAGCCCTCGGCATCGCCAAGGGCAAGGCCGAGGGACTCGCTGAAGGAGAAGCCCTCGGCATCGCCAAAGGCAATGCCGATGGCCTCGCCAAGGGCAAAGCCGAGGGCATCGCCGAGGGGGAAGCCAATGCCAATCTGGCCCATGCCCGCAAAATGAAGGCCAAAGGATTTTCTCCGGAAGACATCGCCGAAATTACCGGCATCCCCCTCGCACAACTCCGTCGGCTCTGACTGCCGGCTTGCCGGGGGCAATACAAAAAAAATGCCAACCCGGCGAAGATGCGGGGCAGGTGTAATTGCGGGAGATGGCGGGAGGTAGCGGGAGTTGGCAAGCCAGGGGAAATCGTGCTCTCTTCACGTTGCCGGGTGTAATTGAATCCGGCTTGCCGTCCCATCTGTCCCAGTTCAGGTAGTACGGTATGTTGCCGTTTTCCATTACCCTCAGGCCGGGCGCGCCCGTGGCGGAACAGGTGCTCCATGCCGTCCGCAAGGCCGTGGTGAGCGGTCAACTCGCGGCTGGCGAAAAATTCCCCTCCGTGCGCCAACTCAGCCAGGCGCTCCGCATCAACCCCAACACCGCCCACAAGATCGTCGCCGCGCTGGTCGCCGAAGGCGTGCTCGTCACCACGCCGGCTGTTGGCAGCACCGTGGCCGTGCGTCCGGATGATGCGTCCGGCGGCATCCGGGCGCGCAAGGCCCGCGCCGCCGTGCTCGATCCGGTCATCGAACGCCTCGTCGTCGAATCCCTCAAACGCGGCGTCCCGCTCGATGTTTTGCAGGACGCCGTCGCCCGCCATTGGGAAAAACTCTCCCCGTCCTGACCTCGTCACCTTCCAACCGGATCCTCCCTCCCCCCCCCCCCGATCATGATGAAACACGCCATCGAAACTTTCGCCCTCACCCGGCGTTTCGGACGCCGGAAGGCCGTCGATGCACTCACGTTGCGCGTGCCCGCCGGGTCCGTGTTCGCATTGCTCGGCCCCAATGGCGCGGGCAAGACGACCACAACAAAACTCTTGCTCAACCTCCTCGCGCCGCACGGCGGGCGCGCCTTCGTGCTCGGTTGCGATTCCCGCAAGCTCGGCCCCGCCGAATTTGCCCGCATCGGCTACGTCGCCGAGGGACAGGACTTGCCCGACCGGATGACGGTGGGCGAGTTTGCGGATTATTGCCGTCCGTTTTATCCGGCATGGGATCGCGATCTCGAAGCCGTGCTGGCGCGCACATTCGAACTGCCGCCGGACCGGCAACTGCGGCACCTTTCGCGTGGCATGCGGATGAAGGCGGCGTTGCTCGTCGCGCTCGCCCGGCGTCCCCGGTTGTTGTTGCTCGATGAGCCGTTCAGTGGACTCGATCCGGTGGCGCGCGACGATTTTGTCCGCGGTCTGATCGAGGCGTCGCTCCTCGGCGAGTGGACCGTCCTGCTTTCCTCGCATGATATCGAGGAGGTGGAGCGGCTCGCCGATCATATTGCGATTATCGACCGGGGACGTCTGCGGCTTGCCGAATCGCTCGAAGCGTTGCAGGCGCGGGTCCGCCGGGTGGAGCTGGGGTTTGGGTCGCCCGCGGCGGCGGCGGAAGCGGCGCGGCGGCTGACGGAGGCCGGCAATCCGGCGTGGCTCGCCGTGGAACAGGCCGGTTCTCGTGCCGGTTTTGTGAATACGGCCTGGCGCGGGAGCGACGGCGAACGCGCCTGTCGTGAATGTTTGGTGTCACTACCGGCGTCCGCCGCGGGTGATGTTACGATGACGGCCAGCCCGATGCCGTTGCGCGAGATTTACCTGACGCTGGCGCGGTCGCCCGCTCCTGCTCCTGCTCCTGCGCCAGTCCCGGCCTCAGCCTCAAATCCGAAATATCCTGTATCATGAAAACAACTTCATCTGTTTCTCCCGATTCTCCGCTGCCGCCGCGTGGCTTCGCGCTTGTCTGGCACATCGTCAAAAAAGATCTGCGCCAGCAACGCCGGTTGTTGCTGGCCTGGGGCGGCGTCTGGTTGCTGCGGCTGGCGCTGCCCGCGTGGCTGATGGCACGGTTCGAACCAGCCGGAGCCGGGCCGGTTGCTCCCGGTTACGGCACAACGGAAACAACCGCCTTGCTGGTCGCGTTGCTGGCCGACTTGCTGCTCCTGTTTGTGATCATTGCCCGCGCCGTCCAGGCCGATGGTCCGCTGCGCAAGGAAGCGTTCTGGCGCACACAGCCGGTTTCTCCGGGCCGGATGCTGTCGGCCAAGCTGCTGTTTGCCGGGATCGCCTGCTGGCTGGCGCCGCTGCTCGTAATGGCAGTGTCATTACTGTGCTACGGAGTGGGAGTGGAGGAGTTTTGGGTGTCATTGCGCAGCGTGGCGTTCAACCAGGCGATGTGTGTGCTGGTGGCGTCCACGTTTGCCGTTGTTTTTCGCGGGGTGGCGGCGAGCGCGCTCATCGCGGCGCTGGTGTCGTTCCTGTTCATACTATTGCTCTTTGGCCCGAGCCGTGCCGGGGCGGACGGGGTGCTGCCGGACAGATCGTTGTTCGCCAGCCGGATGTTCACCTGCGCAGGTGTTCTGGCCGCGAGCGCGGCGATGGCGTGGAGGGGCGCGTGGATGCGACGTTCGGAATGGAGTGCCTGGCTCGCAGGCACATCCGGTTTTATCCTCGCCTTGGGCGCTGCGCATTTCTGGCCGCTGGATTTTGTCCGCTGGCTGCCGGGCGAACAACGCGCGGTGTTCGCTCCCGATCCCGCAATCGGAACCGCAACCGCAACCGGAACCGGAGCGCCACAGTTTGTGGTGTCGCGTTCCGGCGTGACGGGGAAACTCGTGGGTTCGGGCTGGAACTTTTCGTTTGTCCAGTTTCCCGATGTCGCACCGGAGAAACCGGCAAATGGTAATGGCAAAAAAATGACAATCTCCGAAAAGATGTTCCAATGGCGTCGATATCGCACCTGGCGCGAGGAGGAGTTGCGCAAGCTTCCTCGTATCCAGCCTGCGGTTACTCTCCGGGAGGCGACGCAGCACGAAGACCTTGTCTGGGAACCGGTGAGGCTCGAAGTCAACGCACACGGACGCCATGCATGGGAAACAACCGCCACGCAAAACTGGAAACCGGATGATTTTGCGATCGTTTACAGCTTGCTGCGCAAGCGAGGCGTCGCGCAATTCACGACACGGTACCAGCCGCCGGTCTGCGAGTGGCTGTTTCCGCTGTCCGGGGTTTTTCCCCGGACAGAGAATCCGTGGCCGCCTCCGTCATTCGCATGGGAGGGCAAGCTGGAATACCGGGTGGGGCGCCCGGAGATTGTCTGCGAATTGCCGTTGCGCGCCGGAGCGAAGGCACGGGGTCGCGGGGTCGGTTCTGGTTTGGAAATAAAAGTGCTGCGCACGGAAATCAGCCATGGCGGCATCACCCTCACCTTGCGTGAACGCCGCCCGACACGCGTCGGCATCGAGCTTCCCTGGAGCGACCGTTTGTTTGGGCCTGGAAGCTGGTTCGATGGCGTGCATTATGTGTTGGTCAACGACAGGCTCGGTGAGGCAGCAATGGTATATCAGGCGCATACTACGGAGGTGGAGAATCTGCCCGAATCCGGGCAAACGGCGCCGTTCGTGATCTCCTCGCGGCGAATGGGAGTCATTGTCGTGGGGGAGCCCGAGGTACTCAAAGAGGAAGAGTTGCTCACCGGGGAACAGGTGGCTGCCCGTGAAGACGCTGCGCGGGCGTGGCTGGCGGATGCGCGACTGCTCGTCATCCGGGTCGCTCCGGCCGGGCGGGCCACTGCGGAGATACGTGGGGAAGTGTTTCGCTACGAACCGTAATTCCGGAGCGGCGGCTTTCCTGCCGCTGCGACGTGGCGCGTCAGCGCCTCGCCGGGGGGCTTGTTGTTCGTTCCGGGCGTCCGCCAGACTGTCCTGGCCAAGGTGACCGGCGACGCTACGCGTCGTCCACGGCCAGGATGGCCGTGCCACGCCGGAGCGGAGAGGCAACGAAGCGGGCGGGACGCCCGCGCCACAGCTTTGCTTGCCGCCTTCCGGTTTCCGGCTCACGACTTCTTCCCTATGATCTCTTCCTCCCCCGTTGTTTCCCGTCCTTCCCGTTCCCGCGTGGCGCCTGTTGCGTCGTGCCTGCTCGCCGCGGCGTTTGCGTTTGCCGCCGCCGTCGCCTTGCCGCTGTCGGGCCATGCGCAGATAGCGGCTCCGTCTGCCGCCACCCGGGCCGGGTCCGCCAAACCGTCGCTCAAGGTCGCCGCCGACCGGGCCGACGCGATTTACCGCCAGGGCGAAACCGTGACCTTTACGATCCGCTCCACCGGCACGGACGCCGCCGCCGAGGCGCAATGGTCGATCAGCAAGGACGGCGTGGCGCCGAAACGCTCCGGCACCGTCGCGCTCGTCAACGGCGCGGCCTCCGTGACCGGTTCGCTCGACGAACCCGGTTTCCTGCTCTGCCAGGTCACCATCCCCGATCCGGCGGCGAAACCCGACGCGAAAGAAAAAACCGTCAAGGCGTTTGCCGGCGCCGCCATCGATCCGTTGAAAATCGCGCCGAGCCTGCCGGTGCCGGACGATTTTGACGCGTTCTGGGCGGACAAGAAAAACGCCCTCGCCGCCATCCCGGTCAACGCCCGCCTCACGCCCGTCGCGCCGCCGAAGCCGGCGGACGCCGCAAAAATCGAAACCTTCGATCTGCAAGCCGACAGCCTCGGCGCGCCTGTATCCGGTTATTACGCACGCCCCGCCGGGGCGAAACCGGGAAGCCTCCCCGCGATTCTCACGGTGCACGGCGCGGGCGTGCGCAATTCCATCCTGAACGAACCGGCGAAGTGGGCGAACCGCGGCCTGATCGCGCTCGACATCAACGCGCACGGCCTGCCCAACGACAAACCGGCCTCCTTCTACGAAAAACTCTCCAAAGGCGAACTGGGCGACTACCGCACGCGCGGACGCAATTCCCGCGAGACGATCTACTTCCTCGGCATGTACCTGCGCCTCGTGCGCGCCATCGATTTTCTCGCCGCGCAGCCGGAGTGGGACGGCCGCACGCTGATCGTCTCCGGCACCAGCCAGGGCGGCGCCCAGTCCATCGTGGCGGGCGGACTCGATCCCCGCGTCACCTACATCTCGGCGGGCGTCCCCGCGATTTGTGACAACACCGGCGTGCTCGCCAATCGCCAGCGCGGCTGGCCGAAGTTTTTGCCCGAGACGAAAGCCGAAGCGGAAAAACTCCCCGAAGCCGTGCAAGCGGTGCGCTATTACGATGCGATGAACTTCGCCACACGCGTGAAAGCCGAGGCGTATTTCACGACGGGTTTCATCGACACGACCTGCGCGCCGACCTCTGTTTACGCCGCGTACAACAATCTGCCCGTGTCCGGCAAAAAAACCATCTACAACGACATCGCCAACGGCCACGGCAGCTCCGCCGCGTGCAACAAGGCCAAGACCGACGCCATCCTGGCCTACCTCGCCACACGCAAGTAAGGCGTCCCCCCCCCCCCCATTTCGTTTATCCATCCGGTAGCCTGATAATCAGGTGGGAAGCGGACGGGAATCTCTCCCGACATAGCGGGAATCTTTCCCGACATAGCGGGAATGTCTCCCGACATAGCGGGAATCTCTCCCGACATGTCGGGAATGTCTCCCGACATAGCGGGAATCTCTCCCGACATAGCGGGAATCCCTCCCGACATAGCGGGAATCCCTCCCGACATAGCGGGAATCTCTCCCGACATAGCGGGAATCCCTCCCGACATAGCGGGAATCCCTCCCGACATAGCGGGAATCCCTCCCGACATAGCGGGAAAGATTCCCGCTATGTCGGGAAAGCCGACCGGCACACCGTCAACCTCACGCGCCAAGGCGCCAATCCTTTGGGCAACAGGCCCTTGTCTCGCCATTCCGCCGGGAGTCGGCAAACCGCGTGCCAGGAAACGCGAAGCCCGAAGAACATCAAGGCGCGTCAGGTGGAGTCGGACGGCACGGGATCGAATGAGTAACTGAAGTTACGCAGACGAGGGTATTTTGCTGCCTATCCGGTCCGGGGAGAGCACGCGTCTCGCGTGCTGTGTTCGGCGTCTCGCCGAACACGGTTCGGATCGGACCGTCAGCAAAGGCTTGGGCGAGACGCCCAAGCCAGCACGCGAGACGCGTGCTCTCCCCGGACCGGCTGCATGCGTAACATCAGTGAGTTACGCTCACCCACCGCACCGGTGTCTCGCCGGGCAACGCCGGTGGACTGTCGGCAGGCAATCTGGACAACAGGCAGGGGGAATCGTTTTGTTGCGGGCAGGGACGTCCGGCACCGTGAAGGCATGAATTCTTTCAAAAAACATTCCCTGTTCGTCGGCGTGGCAACGCTGGCCTGCGCCCTGTCGGCGCCAGCCGCCCTGTTGGTCGAGGAAACGTTCACCTACCCCGACGGCAACCTCTACAACAAGAGCGGCGGCAGCGGTTTTTCAGAAAACTGGTGGGGCGGCACCAACGGCACCGGCGTATGGACGGTGAATAACAGCGCGGCAAAAATCAGCGGTATCAACAGCACCTGGGCAGTCAGGGGTGTTTCACCGGCGGGGACCGATTTCTTTTTCTCCGTCGATCTCACCGTCGATACCCTGGCCACCCTCGCCTCCGGCTCTTTTGTGGACGCCCTCATACTTCGTGTGGGCGGCTTGACCTTTTACGTCGGAGCCCAGTTCACCCAGTGGGGATATGGCATCCGGGCCACAATTGGCAGCGATAACTATAGTCTCACTCCCTCCCAGGCAATCAAGACTACCGGCACCACCTATACCATCGTCGGGCATTACACCTTCAGTGAATCGGCCGGTCAGGCGGCGATCTCACTCTGGCTGAATCCGGAAAACGAGACCTCCCCCGCCCTCCACGAGGTCTCGCCGACGGCAACCTCAACGGGGTTGGACCGGATCACCCTGCAACGCTACGACAGCGACAAGGGCGGGACGACCACCACGATCTTCGACAATATCCGCATCGGCACCGAATGGGGCGATGTGGCTCCCTCCCCGGTGCCCGAGCCGGAAGCCTGGACGGCCATCGCCGGCGCGGTGTTGTTCGTCCTTGCCAGCCTGCGCTGCCTGCGCTGCCTGCGGCGTGGCTCCCGTTGCCGAACCTGAACCTCGCGTCGCGCTACCGGACGCCGGCCTGACCGTGCCCCGGCCCGCCCCCCCCCCCCCCGCCGCGGGGGGGGGGGGGGCGGGGGGGGGGGG
>JAISAX010000791.1 GCA_031266495.1 Opitutaceae bacterium | reverse complement strand
GCCGGCCGCGAGGCCGCGCCGTTTTTTCGCGATGCGCAGCCCGGCGAGAGTATCGGGATTTTCTGGACGTTGACCGGGCTGCCGGACGGCGTTCGCGCGGAGGATGTGCGCGATGCCGTGTCGGGCAGCACGATCCTGATCGCGGCGGGCCGGCGGGCGGGCGGCTCCGGCGGTTTTTGGGAAACGCGGCATCCGCGCAGCGCCGCGGGCGTGGATGCGAGCGGACGGCGCGTGGTGCTGGTCGTCGCCGACGGGCGTTCGCAACGGAGCGCGGGGATGAACCTGACCACCCTGACCGATTATCTCGCGCATCTGGGCGCGCACGATGCGCTCAACTTCGATGGCGGAGGTTCATCGGCGCTGGTGGTCCGGAGCGAGGGGCGTCCGCAGGTGCTCAACCGTCCGTCGGATGGACGCGAGCGGCTGATACCGTCCGCTCTGGGGGTCGTCCGTGCGGCGGACGGCAATAGCAGGTAACCGCTGCCAGGCATCCCCGCCCGCAGCCCGTGTCGATTTAAATCGACGTGAATCGATTCAAGTGGGCGCATCCCGAAAAATGGACAGGTTCCGGAGCGGGCGGGACGCCCGCGCCACTTCCGGAACGGTGAGGCAACGTTCACGGGCTGGAAGCCCGTGCCACGTCGATCCGGCGGCTTCGCCGTCAACGGGCGGGACGCCCGCTCCACGGCTTTATACTCAATTTGTCCACTTTTCGGGATGCACCCTTCGCGTCCTTCGCGGCCTTTGTGGAAAACAAAAAAAAGGGGGGCGGCTGGCCCGAAGACCCGTCGCCCCGTATCGTCTGTCTATGAATTTGAGCTACAAAAATCCCGGAGGCAGAACCGCTGGCGTCCGTCTCCGGGAAAGCGCTCAGCGGCGCACGCCGCGATAACGCCTCATCGCCACCCACGCCAGCAACGCCAGCCCGGCCAGCGTCGCATACCCGGCTGGCTCGGGCACGGCTGATATAGTCACGGACAGGGTGTACGTGTCCGTGGCCTCATCGAAGACCATACCCAATTCCGCTTTCGCATTCGCCACGCTGTCTCCGCTCAACGTGATCATATTCAGCAGGCTCAAATCAATAGTTCCCCTCGCATCCTCCCCTCCCTCGTTCATGGTGGAGTAGTCAATGAGCGTGGAGATGCCGCTGATGAGCGACCAGGTGCCCTCGCCGAATCCGTTCAGTTCAATGTTGTTCCATGGGCCGGTAAAGCCAGGCAGCAGGTTGGTGTCAGGATCCGCAATCTCGGCGAGGGAGATCATTGCAAGCGCTGGTGTCGAGATCCAGGCATTGGCGCCCTCCTGCCCGTTGCCGTCGAAAATCAGGTTCTGCCATCCATATATTCCGTTTGTGATGGACCCGGAGGGCTGGGATATGTGGGAACCTGCCGCCATCTCTATCGTGCCAAGGAACTGGAAAACGCTGATGCTAGACAGAGTCGCCCCGGAGCCGAGCGTCAGTCGTGCGAGCGACCATTCATTGTCGTCGTTTACGGTATTCGCTATACTGAGAAAGGATGTGGAAAGGCTGCTTCCGGCCTCCAGGACAAGATGGCCGTAAACGAGAATGAGCGCGTTAGTCGGTTCCTCGGGCTGGTTGGCCTCAAACGTAACCGTGTGCCCAGCGTTAATCGTGTAGAAGTTGAGCAGGTACTCTTGTGGTTCCGCCCATGTAGCGGAGTTGGACCAGGAGCCGTCCTGGGCGGATTCGACCTTGATCCCGGCGAAGCCGGTGCTGGTCCCGAAGAAGGCCGCGAGAACAAAAGCGGACAGCGTCTGCCATAGCGATCCGCCGCGGCGGATGTGTTGTCGATGGGTTTTTATTATACCGGTGTGGTTTTTCATGATGTTGGGAAAGAGACTGGAATTTCAGATTTCAGATCTCAAATTACAGATTTCAGATCTCGGATTTCAGATTACAAATTTCAGATTACAGATTTCGGATGGTGGATTGCGGATTGTGGAAGGGAGGTTCCGGAAATACATTTTTTAACCACTACTACACACTAATGGATACTAATGATGGGACGGAAAAATACCTGCTCACTCTCATCTGATTGTATTTTGATCCGGTCTCTTCATTAGTGTCCATTAGTGTGTGGTAGTGGTTAACCTGATTGAAGGGTGTCGATTTTCAGCGTTTCGGCGTTTCAGTTTTTCAGCGTTTTCCCCGTCAGGGGATGATGACCTGGAAGATGTCGGTCCAGGGGCCTTTTTCGCCGCGGTTGTTCTCCCAGCGCAGACGCAGCCAGAGGGTCTTGCCTCTCTGGCTGATGTCGAAGTCGAACGTGAAGGGGCTGCGCGTGTCGAAAGCCGATTTCGTAAAATCGTCCGACGTGACAGGCGCGGTGTCGCGAATCACGGAGGCGATCTCCACGCCGTGCGCATCGGGGTCCTTGGCACGGTGGATGTTGGCGGCGTCGAAAAACTCGACAATCACGCGTCCGGGCGAGACGAGGGTGATTTTCACGCCGGGCTGGCTCTTCGGCGCGGGCTGCGGGGTGTGCGTGGTCTTGCGCACGGTGAGGCCCATGTTGATGCGGTCCTCGTCGGTCACCAGCGGGTTGCGCGCAAGGTACGCCGCCACGAAGTTGCGCAGGCGCGTCTCGTAGGCCTTGTGCGCCTCTTGCCGGGCCTTGATGGTGGCGGCGGTGCGCGTCTCGGGGTTGTTCGCCGCCGTCCGGGCGTCGCGGTATGTGGCCTGATCGGTGATCAGCGGGTCGATCTGGTCCTGGGTCAGGCCCCAGGCCGCGCGGTGCTGCATCAGGTACGGCAGCAGCGTCTCCTGGAAATCATTAAATCCGTCTTCGGTTGTCGGCATGTAGTCGTGGCTCATGGAATGGTGTCGTTATGAATGACGGGCGGCACGTTACGGTTGAGGGTCGGCGGATGGCGAACCGTTGCGTCGCCGGCCTCCCGGAGCGCCCCGGTTCACATGGCTAAAAACCGGGCTTGCACGGCTCGGGCCGACCCGGGAAACCGGGGATCATCCGTCTGTGCAATTCGTTTGTTATCCGTGTGATCCGTGGTTTTCGGGAGGGGCGTTTTTTGTCGTTGGAAAGCGCATCGGAGCGGTGGCCGGGGCCTTGCCGGTTGCGGGCCGGCGGAGCCGGAAAATATATAGGTGTAGTACGCGGATGACTGGATCAATCGCCCCGGCGGGCCTCTCCGCCGGCTTCCGGTCTTCCCCGAAACGTTTTGCGGGATGACCTGGAGGTTTTGCGGGATGACCGAAAACCTTTGCGCCAGGGCCGAAAGGTTTTGCGGGATGACCGAAAGGTTTTGCGGCATGACTGACGGGGGGCGGCAGGGGCCGGAAACGTTCCGGTCTTTCCCGAAAAGTTTCCGGTCTTGCCGCAAAAGCTCCAGGTCTTGCCGCAAAGGGAGCCGGTCTTCCCGCAAAAGTTTTCGGGAAGGGCCGGAAGGGTTCCGGTCTTCCCGCACGCCTTTGCAGGACTGTCGCCAGCGGCCTCCGTCCGGCTGGCGCGGGCGTCGCTTGCGACGCCCCTGTGGTCGATCCGCGTAACATCCGTCAAGTCGGGTCAAGTCGCGCCCTCCTCCCCCCTCCTCCTCCCCCCCCCCCCTTCCGCCGCACTGCGGCGGCGGCGGTGGCGTTACCGCGGGGCGATTTCGAGTTCGAGGCGGGCGTAAATGCCTCGCGGATCGTTGTAGTGGTCCAGGGATTTTATTCTGGCCTGCGTCTCGGCGAGAAGGCGTCCGATGGGACCGCGTATCCGGCTCTCGGGCGAACGGTGGTTGTCAAACAGGTTGGCCAGCGCCTCGGCCAGCGGTACGGTGGATGGCACTTCCTCGATCTCATAATTGTCTCCCAGTCCGGCTTCTTTCGCGGCGTAGCCAATGGCGTCGGCGAGACCACCGATTTCGTCCACGAGACCGACGCGGAGCGCATCAAGCCCGGACCAGACCCGGCCCTGGGCGATCTCGTGAACGCGTGGTTTTTCAAGCGAACGCGCGGCGGAAACGCGTTGCAGGAATTCGTCGTAGGTCCAGTCCACGAGGCGCTGGAATATCGCCATCTCGGACGGAGTCTTCGGGCGGGTGACGGTAAAGGCGTCGGCGTGGCGGGCCGTCTTCACGCTGTCCCAGGTGATGCCGTAGTTGTTGGCCAGCTTCTGCACGTCGAACTGCATCCCGAAGACGCCAATCGAACCGGTCACTGTCGATGGCTCGGCAAAGATGCGGCTGCCCGCGAGCGATATCCAGTAGCCGCCGGACGCGGCGTAATTTCCCATGGATACAATGACCGGCTTCACCTCGCCTGCCAGCCTTAGCTCGCGCAGGATGTGCTCGGACGCGCTGGCGGAGCCGCCGGGGCTGTTGACGCGCAGGACGATGGCGGCGACGTCGTCATCGAGCCGGAGCGACCGGATTTCGCGCGAATACGCATCGCCGCCGACCGCGCCGGGGCCGCCCTCGCCGTCCACGATCTCGCCTTCGGCATAGACGATGGCGATGCGGGCGCCGTGCGATTTTTTCTGCCGGTGGAGTTTCGGGTTGGAGAGGGTGCGGGTGTAGTCGCGGATATGGATCTGCCGGAACGGCGTGGCGCCGCTCTCGCCGGTGGCGGTCTGGAGTTCGGAGAGGATTTCGTCGCGGTAGGCCACGCGGTGGATGAGGCCGGCTTCGAGCGCGCCCGCAGGGGTGATCAACCCCTCGCGGTCGATGGCGCCCTGGAGGGCGCTCGGGGTGATTTCGCGCGCGCCGGCCACGTCGCTGACCACCGTGCTCCAGAGATCGTCGAGGAGTTTTTGCAACTGCTCGCGGCTCTCCGGGCTGAGGTCGGCGCGGAGGAATGGCTCGACCGCAGACTTGTATTTGCCTGAACGGGTGACTTGCACGCCGATGCCGAAGCGTTCGAGCGCGCCGGCAAAAAACATGGGGCGCGACGCAAGGCCGGGCATCTGGATGATGCCGAAGGGATCGACGGAGAGTTCGCTGGCGATGGAGCCGAGGTAGTATTCGAGCGTGCCGGGTCCGGCGAACCAGGCGCGGACGGGTTTGCCCGCATCGCGAAAATCGGCGAGGGCCTGGCGCACTTCGCGCAGGGAGGCGAAGCCCGTGCCATAGCCGTCGGGCGTGAACTCGCCCGTGAGGTAGATGCCGCTGATCCGGGAATCGCGGGATGCCGTGCGGATGGCCTTGGTGAGGAGGCGCAGGGAGAGGGCTTCGGGATCGTTGCTCGTCAGGAGGCGGCCGAGCGAGGAGCTGTCGAAGACGGGCGGGGCGTCGGTGAGGTTGGCGCCGGAGAGGTTGAGCACGAGCCACGAGCCGCGTTCGATCCGGATGGTTTCTTTTTCGATCATGCTGATCCCCACAATCAGGATGATGGCAAGGACCAGCGTCCCGCAGGTGAACAGGGCGAGGGCGGCTAGCGTGCCGAGGAGGGACGCGAAAAATGTCTTCATTGGCACCAACGCTACGCGATGGCCGGGCTTGGGCAAGTCCGGGTCGTCCGGAGAGTCCGGGTAGTCCGGAGAGAGAAGAGAGAGAAGAGAGAGTATGGAATGCCGGGGGGGGGGGACAGGGAGGAAGAGGGAGATTCTATGTGGCCGACAAGCTGGGGAAAGATCCTCAACCTGTCGGCCTCATAGTATCTCCGAACCGGGCGACGCTTTGCTGTCGATCTGATCTGATCTGATCCGATCCGTCCCACAGGCACTTTTCCGGCTGGAAAATTCCGCCAGGAAAAGTCGAGGCCTGTGGCAACGGTCTCTCCGCGTAATTTCTGGTACCGGTTGTTTTCTTGTGAGGCCTGACCGGGCGCAATCCCGGTCAGGCATCCCGATCCCGGACCGGCCTGGATCGATCCGGATCGATCCGGATCGACCTCAAAAACCTTCGATCCGCGTAACATCCG
>JAISAX010000769.1 GCA_031266495.1 Opitutaceae bacterium | reverse complement strand
GCCCCCGCGCGCCCCGGGCGCGCGCCCCCCCCCCCCCCCCCCCCCCCCCCAAACGCGGCAAGGGAACGGAATATTGAGGTGTTGTTATTTTTTGAATACGCACTGTCCAGACTTGCAAGAGCAAGCGATTTTCATCGCGCATAATTGTTTATGCAGTCCTTGAGCCGGGTTTCGGCGGATTTCCTGAAACGTTCGACATGACCGTCAACAAACAGGGCGTTGATGGAGTCGGCATGACGCCACTCGGCGCGATCATCAAAGAGGTGGGATGTGTGTGTCAGATGAAACTGGTCGTAACCATCGCCGGCAGCGCTGCCAGTCCACTTGCTTTCCGTAATGACGACGCTTTTGGCGGGAGCGTCATGTTGTGTCATCCTGATGCGAATACGGTATCCGTTCCCCTTGTCGTTGGGTGGATAAACGGTGTTGGTCCAGTTCATCATGTAAGTCCGGTTGGCCCCTTGAGGATAGGTTGCCGGCGCCGCCGGACAGCGAAAAATGTGAGACTGGTCTTTTTTTACCATGCTTTTGGAATCGCGAAGCACCGTGTTGAACAACTCGTTGGACCAGGAACCGGCGTACGTGTTGAAATTGCCACCGGGATCCGTGGGCGCGGGAAAATACTCCTTGTATTCGCTGGCGTAGAGCTGGAGGGCATTTCCGATCTGGCGCAGATTGCTCACGCATTGGGTAGTCCGCGCCTGATTACGCACGGAACCGGCAACAGGGATCAGAATGCCGGCAAGTATGCCGATGATCGCAATCACGACAAGAAGCTCGACCAGCGTGAATGCATCGTCATGGGCACGGTGTATCCGGAAATTCATGATAAATAGGGGGGGGGGGGGGGGGAAGACCGGATAACGGGTCGGTTTCAGGTCTTTTGCAGGAAGATTTCAGTCCCGGCGAAAACAACCGCCGACAAAACGGACGCCTGCCATGCAAGCGATGGATGTCGCCCCCAGGACCATCGCCACAGCGGAGGGTTCGGGGACCAGCGTATAAGAAATCAAAGGACGGAGGTTTTCATCCTCCGCCGTGATGCCATACAAATTATATCCTCTCGGCGCACTGCTGACGCTTTCGGGATTGAGACGGAAGATAACATATTTGCCGGCATTCGCGCCACCTGCATAGGCCTCGTTCAGGCAGGCCGCGAGCGTCCCGGACGTCAGGGCAACCGTTTGGCCTGCCGTGTAGGTCACGGTTGCATCAAGGAAATTGTCGGCAACCTTGGTGACACCCGGTGAAGTATCATTCTCTCCCAGGTAATACATGGCGTTTGAAAACGAGACCGTGTCGCTCACTCCAAGGCTGTAAAGGTCGGCATTGAACAGACCTGACGCATTGGCGTAGGAGGAAAAACCCACGCTGAAGGTTGCGGACGAAAACGGAGCGCTGATTTCCCCCAGATCGGGAAGTCGAAATGCGAATACAACAATCGCCCACACGGGTCTGTTGGTTCCGTCAACATTCAGGTTGCTGCTACCCAGGCGCGGAGAGTTGTCGAGGTACACCTGGCGGAACGAGTCCTCCCAACTGTTTTTGTTAATCTGTCCGTTTGAGGTGGCATAGATCGTTTCGGCTCCGCCAGGCGCGGCGAGAGCAAAAAAAACACCGGAAAACAGAAGGCATTTAGGTATAGATTGAGTTGTGATTTTCATAACATTTGTTGCTGGGTTGCGGGATGTCTGACGTGGAGTGCTGCCACGGTGTTTGCTCCTTTGCCCCGGCACAACCGCGACGCTACTGAAGCGTTCAGTTGCCTGCCCGGAAAATTTCGAAGCCGGACTTGTGCCGGGCGCTTTCAGTTACACTGCGTGGACTTTCCGGCCTTTCCGGGGCGCATCTCAATTTTTGGACAGGCAGTAAGCAAAGCAGTGGCGCGGGCGTCTCGCCCGCTCCGGGAGAGGAGGGACGGGAAGAGAGGCAAGGAGGCGGCGCTTTGCGCCGTCAGCGGGCGAGACGCCCGCGCCACTGCCACTCCAGAGCCTGTCCAGTTTTTGAGATGCGCCCGCCTTTCCGTAGCCATAGACGACTTGCTTGCACTGATACAGCTTACTGCCACAGTAACCGCATGTTGACCTGGACTGAATGCCCATCCGTAGAACGCTCCCCTGAGACGGCAAGCGGTGCGTGGGTGTTTCGTGGCACCCGCATTCCTGTTTCCGCGCTGTTTGAAAACCTTGAGGACGGTGCCAACGTCGAAGATTTTCTGGATTGGTTTCCCGGAGTCACCAGACAGCAAGTGAATGATGTTTTGGAAGTCAGCAGGTAATCCCAAAAAACTCATGCTGGATGAGTGAGGTTTCCCGTTCTTCACCCGCTGTCAGGGACAAGAAATTACACAGGTTTACACAGCCCCCCCGCTTTTCCCGCTTGCCGCCCCCCACGATCTCATCCCCTGCTGAAGCGTTCAAATGGCCAATCGTAACCCGAAAAACACTCCGGCTGTTTCTGTTTCGCCGGGTCCGTCCGCCGCTCCCCGCCGCCCTACCCTGCGCACCATCGCACACGAGGCCGGCCTCTCCCTCGCGGCCACCTCGATGGCCCTGCGCAATCATCCGGGCATCGCCGCCGACACGCGCGCCCGGGTCCAGACCGCGGCGCGCAAACTCGGCTATCACCCCGACCCCAAACTCGCCACCCTCATGCAGCACCTGCGCACGCAAAGCGGCGCGCAGTATTACGAAACAATCGCCTACCTGAGCAGTTACTCCCGCTACGACGAGTGGAGCTGGCTCTCGCAACACGATTTCTACAAAGGAGCCTGCGAGCGGGCCGCGGAACTGGGATACCGGGTGGAATTGTTTCACCTGCGCGAACCGGGCATGACTCCGGCGCGCATGAGCGGGCTGCTCGAAGCACGCGGCATCCGCGGCCTGCTGGTCGGTCCGTTCGAACATTCCGACGAGCACCTGGAACTCGACTGGGAACGCTTCGCCGCCGTCACCTTCAGCTACTCGCTCGCCTCGCCCGTGCTCCATCGCGTGACAACCGACTATTACCGCGAAATGCTGTCCGTGCTCCACCGCCTCGCCGCGGAAGGGCGCCGGCGCATCGGACTCAACGTGAGCATCGACGACGACGCCAAAGTCCTCAACCTGTGGCGTTCGGCGTATCTGTTTTTCGAGGACAACCTTCCGCCGGAAAATCGCGTGCCGGTCAATGCCAGCCCCCGCGGCGCGGGCAACCTCCACAAATGGCTGCGCTCCCGCAAGCCCGACGCGATTGTCAGCGCCGGGTGCGATTTCCCGCAACGGTACGAAGCCGCCTGCGGAAAATCGCCTCCGGAACAGATTCGTTACGTGAACATGAACCTCCACCACGCCGACGGACGTTCGCGCGGCATCGACCAGGATTCGTGGTCCATCGGACGCCTCGCGTGCGGGCATCTTGTCACCATGCTCCAGCGCAATGAAACCGGTCTGCCCGAACAGCCGCAGATCATCACGATCGAGGGCAAGTGGGTGGAAAATTACACCGGGTGGCTGGCCGCCCTCGACAGCCGCCACACCCGTCCCGAAAACACCTACACCAGACGCGGGCGATCGTGATCGGGGGGGGGGGGGGGGGGGGGGGGGG
>JAISAX010000960.1 GCA_031266495.1 Opitutaceae bacterium | reverse complement strand
CCTCCCCCCTGACATCGCGTAACAACAATGAACAACTGAAGTTACGCGGACACGTTCTTGTAGGGGCGTCGCTTGCGACGCCCGCGCCAGGCGGACCGAATTGGCGAATCTCCAGTTATGGCCAAGTCCACGCGGGCAACCCCTGCCTTCGGAGGTGTGCGGTACTGACCATTGGCGCGGCAGCGCCAATGGCCAATATCGTCCCCTCTCCCGCCGTCCCCCCTCCTCCCTGTTTCCATCGAAAACGTCGAAGAACCTTTGTGAGCTTCGTGTAAAAATTCAGGAAATTACGGAATCACGAGGCAAGATACCCATGCCACGGCGTCCTGCATATCTACCTGATTTCGTGATGCGGCCAAACGTGTTCGGTGGCCTGAACCTTGTTCGTCATGAAGAGCGGTGCTTTATATCTGTTCGCACAGAAGCCGCACAGAAACCGCATCCGAAACACACCCTGCACCCGAAATGAAAACCACACGCACCGCAACAACCCGGTCCATTCCAACCCGGCCCCCCTGCCCCTCCGCCCCCCGCATGACGGCATTCCTTGCCGCCCTGCTTTTCCCCGCCATCGCCGCCATCACCAGCTTGCCCGCGGACACCTTCACCTGGAACGTCGCCACCGGCACATGGGACACCCCCGCGAACTGGACGCCCAACGGCATTCCCGGAGCGAACGACAACGTCACCCTGCCATCCGGTATGACGTGGGTTGGCCTCGACACCGCGGACATCACCATTGCCAACCTCACCTTTACCAGCACCGGTGGATTTAACATTTTTGGACGCAACGCCACCACCCTGCGCACCCTCACCATCACGGACACCTTTGCCACCGCCGCCTCGACGCAACTCCTCACCCTTCGCAACTCCACCGGCACCCTCGCCCTCGTCACCAACAACCTCGCGCTCGGCGCGGGCAGCCAACTCCATCTCGGTGGCATTGATGGCGTTCTTTCCAGCGTGACCGTCACGGGCGGCACCACGATAGGCAACAACGCCAGACTCGGCGTCCGCGCCGAAACCGCCCGATTCGCCAATATCACGCTCGATACCGCCGCCACCTTCTGGCTCAACCAGCACAACGCCGTCGCCGGAGCCTCGACGCGAACCGTCGCCGTCGCCTCGCTCACCTCCACCTCCCACACCGCAAAAATTGCCGCGGCCAACACGAGCACGAACAACGCCGGACTGAACGCGATTCTGCACATCAACGGCGCAACGGGCGTCACCACTTTTGGAGGACAACTTCGCGACAACATTGTTGACTCGGCCACCGACCTCGGCAGCCAGCTTTCCCTTCTCAAGACAAACGACGGCACACAAATCCTCTCCGTCGTATCCGGCTCCGACGGACGCAACAACACCTACACGGGCACGACCACCATCAGCGGCGGCAAACTTGTCGTGAACCACAATCACGTCAACGCCGGCGCCTACACCATCAACAACTCGGGCACACTCGCCGGCACCGCCACCATCACCACTGCGAACAACGCCGGCATCACCCTCTCGGAAAACGGAAAACTCGCCCCCGGCGACAACGGCGTCGGCACACTGACCTTCGCACTTGGCGACGGCGACACGGGCGGAGGCGCGCTCGACCTCTCGGCGGCGGGCGCGGACGCCCTGCAATTCACGCTCGGTGCGAACGGCGTCAACACCTCCGTCGCGCTGACCAGCGGCGCGCTCGCCATCGGTGACGGCGCCCTCGGACTCCCGAATTTCTCGTTCACGACGAACGCAGGTTTTGGCGAAGGCGCCAGCTACACCCTGTTCAGTAGTTCACAGACAATCACCGGCACGCTCAACGCGGCGACCGCGAGCGGCATCGTCAACGGTCATCTGGCGACGCTCGCCCTCAACGGCAACGACATCGTGCTAAACATCGGCGCGCTCGCCCCTGCCATTCCCGAACCCGCAACACTCGCCTTGCTCGCCAGCGCCGGCGCCGCGCTTGCCGCTGTATTCGCAAAACAACGTCGCAATTAACCCGCTCCCCCCCCCCCCTTCTCTAACCGGAGGTTCTGAAAATTGAACAAAAGGCAACGAAGGGAACGAAGAACAACCAGGGACACTTTGCTGCCCATCCCTGCTCAACTCTGTTAAAACAAACAACTTATACTTCAAAACACTCTCTGTTTCACCTTCGTTGCCTTTGTTTCCTTCTGTTCAAAAATGAATTCTCGCCACTCCTCCCTTATTCCCATGAACCCCCATCCCGGAAAGACGGTGCTGCTCGCCTCCGCCCTGCTTGTCGTATCCACATTTCAAATTCTCCGTGCCATGACACCCGCCCTCGCGCCGACGTTTACCGACGCCGAAAAGCAACAACAACGCGAAGCCGGAGAAAAAATCCGCGACGCCATCCTGGCCGCCGTTGCCCGGGGCGAGCGCGAGTTCACCGTGCCTCCGGGCCATTACCGCGTTTCCGCCCCGAAAAAAACGGATCGCTACATCCTCACCCTCGACAAAACCACCAACCTCACCCTCAACGCCGCCGGCGCCACCCTCGTCATTGAAGATTTTTCCGGAGCGCTGCAAATGCGCGACTGCGCCAACATCACCCTCCGCGGCCTCGCCATCGACTACGACCCGCTGCCTGTCGTCCAGGCAAAAATCGTCGAAATCAACTCCCGCGAAAAAACCATCCTTGCCGAAGAAGAAGCCGGCTTCGAACTCGCGCGACTGACGCCCGGTCTCGCATCGCGACGACTCGGCGCGTTGCAATCGCTCGCCGTTCACGACGCGAAAACCCGCCGGATGAAAGACGACGGCGCGGCCTTCGGAATACGCTCCTGCGAAAAAAACACGGACCCTTCCGATACGAAAAAAAACGGACTCCTGAAAATCGTCCTCAACACCTACGACGCCCTGACGATCGAGCAGTGCGGCGTGGCCACCGGCGACCTCGTCAGCATGCGCGGCAGCGGTGCCACGGTCGTCACCTCCCTTGACTGCCGCGACATGATTTTCGAGGACGTCACCATTTCGGGCGGACCATCCATGGGCATTTACGAACGCGGAACAAAAACGCCCACCCGCTACACCCGCTGCCACGTGGCCCGCCCCGCGAACTCGCCGCGCCTCATGTCCACCGGCGCGGATGCCTTTCACGCGAGCATGTGCGAGCGTGGTCCCCGCTACGAGGAATGCGCCGTCGAAGGGTCGGGCGATGACGGATACGCCGTCCACGGCTTCCTTGATTTTGTCATGTCACAAGATGACGCCGACGCCCGCCGCGTCCGCGTCGCGCCCCTGCTCGTCACGGATTTTGCCCAAGGCAGCGAACTGACGTTTTTCAGATTCCCCTCGTTTGAAAAAATCGGCTCCGCCCGCGTCGTCTCGCTCACGCGCACGAAAGACGCCGCACTGCTGAAAGAAGCGCGCGGACTCTGGAAAGAAGCCAGCGCAGTCAAAGGCGGGCGCGTCATCCGGATGGCGACGGAGGAAATCGCCGACATCATCCTCGACCGCCCGCTCGCGCTGCCCCGGCTGAGCGTCGTTTCGAGCGACATCCTGCAATCCGCGGGCACGAAAATCCTCCGCTGCACCGCAAGCAACATTCGCGGACGCGGCATCCTCATCCAGTCCGCCGACTGCCTCGTCGAAGGCAACCGGGTGGACTGGATAACCGGCGCGGGCATCGAGATCAGCGCGGACATCCCCTGGATGCAAGGCCCCTTCTCGCACGACGTGACCGTGCGCGGTAATGTTTTCGAAAATACATTCCTCGGACGCGGCGGCCGCATGGCCTACAAAACCGCGCTCGGCACGATCAGCGTCCACATCTACACCGGCGCGCTCGAACGCGGAACACCGCAAAAAAACATCGTCATCACCGACAACACCATCCGCCGGACCTACGCCGCGGGCATCGCCGTCCAGAACGCCGAGAACGTCACCATTTCGGGCAACAGGATATCCGATGTGATTTGCGGCGACGTCGTCCAGCTCGGCGGCGCGCTCGGGCTTGACCCGCGCGCCGCGCTGCTCTTCGCCGAAGTCAAGAACCTGACGCTCGAAGCCAACACCATCGCCCGCCCCCTGCCTGCCGGCGTCAGCGAAATCGCCATCAACAAACCCCGCCAAAAATGAAAACCCGCCGCGCCTTCACGCTCATCGAGCTGCTCACCGTCATTGCCATCATCGGCATCCTCGCGGCCATCATCATCCCCACCGTATCCAAAGTGCGCGAAAAAGCGCGCGCGATGACCTGCCTCGCCAACCTCCGATCGATGGGACAAGCCTTCCTTTCCTACGTGAACGACAACAACCAGATGTTGCCCTGCGCACGCGGCGACTCGACTACCACGGCCAACCGCGTTGACCCGAAAACCGGCCCGTGGCGCTGGACAATCCTTCCCTACGCCGGGCTAGACAACACGCTCGACCAGTCCATCAACTCGACACCCTTCGTGTGTCCCTTCGCCGTCTCGCTCCTCGTCGCCTATCAGGGAGGCATGGGGGCCAACAAACGCATCCTCGACCCCGCGCACGGCATCCCGTCCTACAGCGTCAACCGGCTCCTCGGCGCGGACAACGGCAACACGCGAATCCCCTACACGACGATTGATGCGCCCTCGCGAAAGTGGCTCGCGACCGAGGGTATTTTTAATTTCACTACGCCCGACGCGCCAACCGTATGCGTCGGCCCCTCGGCGAGCGAGGTATCGCAATGCGCGCGTTTGCACGACCGCAACGGCACGAGCGGAAATCTCCTGTTCGCCGACGGCAGCGTCAGGCACTGGAACAATCTCAACGACCTGCTCAACGACCAATACAAAAACGACGGCCCGCAAGACATGTGGCACCCGTAGTCTTGTATAAAATACAAAATTTCCACCCCCCGGCCCCGGGCCCCCCCCCCCCCCCCCGCCCGCCGCGGGGCCCCGGGGCCGACCGCTGGCCGGCGGG
>JAISAX010000724.1 GCA_031266495.1 Opitutaceae bacterium | reverse complement strand
TGCTTCCTGCAACCCTTCCGGTACTCGCGCAAACCGCACCTCAAGGGCTTCTATCACGGCGTTGTGCTGGCCCTCCTGGAGGCCTTCCTGCCTGCCTTCCTGCCTGAGTCGTTCGACGGTGTTCATGATGTCAGTTGTCTTGTATTCCTTTGGAATGGTGTCCGTAACGATGCCTTCGATCTGTTCGTGTTTCAAGTCCGAAGACGAAATCAGGTAGTGCCAGAGCTGGTTGATCACCGCGCCTATGGAGACCCGGTCCGGGTCGGCAAAGGTCTCGTCCAGCAGACGCTTGATCTTGCGAATGTCCATCAACCCCAGCCGATTGCCCTGAAGCGCTCCCAGAATGGCGCGGGCCAGGGCGCCGTCGGCCAGTTTTTCGAGCGGGAGTCCCGCCAGCTCCACCACGATAAAACCGCAGTCGGGCATAAACGTCCGCGCCCATTTTTCCATGCCCGGCGGCACGTCGATCAGGTCGGCCAGCCGCCAGATCTTGCCCCATTTGCCCGGTCCGGGATGCAATACCATCGATATGACCAACGGCAGTTTGCCCGATCCACGTCCGCTTTTGCCTGCCTTGGCCGCCACCTTGGCTGCCGCCTCTTCCCCGGCCCGGTCGTGTTCGTCCTGTCGCCAAATAAACAGAATTTCCTCAAGAATGCGCCGGGCCATGTACTTCTCGCTTTTCGTCTGGTGCTCCAGCAACACGTAAAAATGCACCTCGCGCCCTTCCATCCTGATTCGATAAACGACGTCTTCCCGCCGTTCGGACAGGGTGTCGCTGATTCCCGATATCCGGCTGACTCCTAACGTATGCCAGTCGGTTTGCCTCACCAGTTCGGGCGGCAACCATCTTCTCAAAAACTGCCGCGCCACCACCGGCAGCGAAAACGCGTGCCGAAATATCCGGTCGTGCTCGCCATTGCTTGCATCTGCCTTTGCTGCTCCGCCGACGGCGGGCGCGTCGGTTGGCGAGGGTTCATCGGGTGAGGTCATTGGCGCGAATGCAAGTGGGGGTCGGTTAAACTCGCAACGCTTTGTTGCTGACCGTACCCCTCCCCTCCCCTCCCCTCCCCTCCCCTTCCGGGAGGAACATTGTCATGCCCGACGCCAGAAATTGCGCGCGATGGACAGGAAGAGCGCGACGAGAGCGATAAACAGGGCGAGGGTTTCCGGTTCAGGGACCGGGACGGAGACGAGGAGCGGCGTCAGGGTGGTCTGCCATGCGAGGGCGTAACTGGCATTGGCACTGCCGGTACTGGTCTGGATGAGGTAATCGCCGGAAAACAGACCGGTTTCCCAGAGGTATTCAATATTGCCGCCAGTGGCCAGGCTTTGCGCAATGAGCGTCAGGGTGTCGTTTTCCTCCACGCGGTAAAAATACAGGCTGAAATCGGCCAGCGGGGTGGCCAATTGGTAAGCGATGTTGGCGTCGCCCTGTCCCGTGGGCGTGACGGTGATGGCGTAATCGACGTTCCAGGTGAGGGCGATGCTCACGTCGGCCTGCATGTTTTCGGCGACGGTAAAGCTGTAAAAGAAGTTTTTGATACCGCCGGAGTTTTTGTTGGTGGTGGCGTAGTCCCAGCCGGTGTCGACAACGGGGTTGGCGAGGGCGAAGGCGGCGGAGGTCCGGGCGGTCTGCTCGCCGCCGGTCATGATGAGGTAACTCTTGAAGACGTTAAGCTCGCCCGCGCCGTAACGGGCGTTGAGGGGCGCGGTTTCGGTCACGCCCGCGCTCCAGTTGGCAAATTCGGTTTTTGTCGCTCCGGCCAGGAGGATGGTTTTGACGACTTCGGGGAGATCGCCGTTGCCGGAGATGGCCGTGCCACCGGTGCCGCCGGTACGGGCGGTCTCGATGAGGAGCGCGACGGCGGCGGATACCATCGGCGTGGCGTAACTGGTGGCGGTGGCGGGCGCAACGATGTGCGGGTAGGGGACGCCGGTCAGGTCGGAAACGCCGTTGTCGTGGTTGCCGTTGGTCATGCCAACGCTGATGACGTTGTAGGCGGAGGAGAGCAGCGGCGCGTGGGAGGCTGCGGTCTGGTCGGTGTTGTATCCGTTGTTGACGCCGACGACAGCCACATAGCGGTCTTGATAAATGGAGTAATCAACGAGGGCATTGAGCGCCCTGGCTTCGTCGGGAGTGAGTTGGTTTGCACCCGATCCCCACGCGGCAACCCAACTGTGATTCACGACATCGGCGGTTTCGGCGTATTGGGCTTTTCCTGCAGGGGATGAGGCGTAGGCGCGGTAAAGGATACGGGTGAGCCAGGCGTTGGCCTCGTGGCTGTCCGCCGTGGTGACGCCGGTGAGGATGGAGTTGTTGCCGAAAAAAATGTTGGCGACCGTGGTGGCGTGGCCCGATGTGCCGGTGCCGCCACTTTTGTCCACAATATTCACGCCTGGAACATCGGGGCGGTAGCTGCTGGGGGGATTGGAGTTGGCACCGGCCTCGGCCATGGCGAGGGAGACGCTGGCGCCGGTGGGCAGGGTTATGTTGTTTTCGGCAGCCCAGGCGACGAGGTCGATATAGCCGATGTCGTCTTTGTAATCGGCGCGGGCCGTGGCAGGAAAACAGAGCGCAAGGACGAGGGCAAACGTCAGATCCGGCACCCGCGCCAGGCAAAGGAGGGCGGTTCGCGCAAGACGGGCAGCAGGACGGGATTTTCCGCATGGGACGAAAGATAACGTATAGATACGCACTTTTCATTTCCGGGAAAACCATCTTTCGGGTGCAAGCCGATTGACTTTTCCCTCTCCCCTCGTCCCGTCCTCCCCCCCCCCCCGCTCCACACACCGCATGTCGCCTCTGTCGATATCCATCGCCACCGATCCGTGTAACATCCGTTCAGTTACAGGATGCTACCGGAAATAATCGAGGAGTGAAGGGACGAGGAGAGGCGGAGGAGGGGGGAAAATGGCTATTCGCGGTAGCGAGAGCGGGCGAGTGCGACAATGGCAATGAACACCCCGCCAACGATGGCTGCTGCGGTGGTGGCGGGTTCGGGAATGGCACTGGTTTTGGTGAGTGCGATCGTCTTGAGGATGATGTCCGGGCCCGATCCGCTGGTGCCGTTCACACTGAAGGCAAAGGTGTCAAAGGTGGATACGATACTGGTCGTGTCGGTGGTGGTGATCGAGTAGGTGAAGGGGATGTCGTTGGTATTTTTGCCGGCGATCTGGAGAAAGAGTTCAAGCGCACTGGCTGCGGTGCGTTCGAGAGTGAAGGTGATGTCGAAGTCTTGTCCCGCGCCGAGGAAGGCTTTGGCGATGCTGTTGGTGGTGTCGGTCTCACCGAGGGTGCCGGTGTAAGCGCCTGCGGCAGTGAGCAACTGGTTGTCCGCATCAAGTATGGCGGAGCGCTCGGCGAAGGCGAGAAAGGCTGTGGAGCCACTGCTCATGTTGATGGCCCCGCGATAGCCGGTGTAGTCCCGGAAACCGTTGGTGAGTCCGTTGGGGGTGGCGGAGGTGCCGCTGGTGCCGTGGCCGTCGATGCCGGTGTGGCCGCTGGTGCCGGAGTCAAAGAGACCGAAGCGGAGTTGTTCGGCAGTGGCGACGGCGCTGAGTCGGTAGGTAAAGTTGAGGGTCAGTTTGTCGCCAATGGCGAGGGTGGTCGGGTCAAAATAGGTGACGAGGTGCGCGGAGGATTGTCCTGTGCGAGTGATGGCCAGGGACCCGGGAGCACTGGTGATGGCGGCGGCGTTGGTGGTCGAGGCATACCAACCGGCGCGGGTGCCGGCAGCGAAGGTATCGGAAAATATCGGCAGGACAGGGGGGGAGGGGGGGGGAGACTGCGCGATAACGTGTAGCGACATGGCGGATACGGCAATGGCGGCAATGGCGGCGAGTGCGGGCAGGCGGTTGGCGTTGGATAGTTTCATGGCGTGGTTTTGTTTCTGTTGTGCGGTTATGGTGAGGTGGGCGGAGAGAAGTGAGGGGGGGGAGGGGAGGAGAGAAGTGAGGGGGGGGGGAGGAGGGACCAGAGGAGGGCGACGATCAGTAGAAAGGTGCGGGGACGTCGCGAATGAGGGCCACACGAGCGTCGAAATAGAGGACGGCTCGGGCGTTGCCGTGAATGGGTTGTTCGGGGAGGTTGCCATACCAGCCGGAGCCGGGGACGCCGGTGGCGTTGGTCCAGCCGGTGGCGGGGTTGGTTTTGTTGCCCAGCATTTGGTCTGCTTCGATCAGTGCCCAGACGCGGGAGGGACCGCCAATGGTTTCGAGTTCGGCGTAGGGGACGGGTTTGCGTCTCGGGTCGCTGTCGGCGAGACCGGATTGCCCGAAGGGGCGCACGGATTCGTTGCTCATCCTGTTTTTATCAAGCGTGCATTGCACGAGGTAGGAGGGGATCGTTTCGGCACGCGAGGGGCAGAGGAGTATGGAGGCTTTGCCTTCTTCCGCACCGAGGTCTTCGGGACGACGGATGGCGAGCCAGGGGGCGAGCTTGTAGCCGAAAGATTCGGGTTTGCCGGAATAGTATTTGGGGCTGGCGTTGAGACCGGTGGGGCCGGGGAGGATGCCGCGGTGTTCGTCGGTGTAGGCGAGGATGGCGACGCCCATCTGGCGGAGATTGGAAATGCAGCGGACTTGTTGTGCTTTTTTCCGGGCCATGCCGATGCCCGCCAAGGCAAGCGCGGAGAGAATGCCGATAATGGCAATGACGGTGAGCAGCTCGATGAGGGTGAAGGCTCGAATGGAGCCAACAGGACGGACAGGGGCGGCTGGGTGAATGGCGGGGATGGTTTTCATTTTGGCGTTTCGGTTTCCAGACGGTGGCGGAGCTGGGCTTCGTAAAGATTGGCGGGATCGGGAATCGTATCCGGAGATTCGATGCGGACGGCGGAGAGTGAGCCGGCCGGAGTGGTCTCGGGACGAACGTTCCGGACGGGTTTCGCGCCTTGCAGGCCGACAATGGCACCCATCGGCATGAGGTTGGCCCAGCCGATGATGTAGGGTTCGGCGTTGGTCACGCGGATGTTCCAGTGGACGAAGCGCGCCGCCATCGGGGGGCCGCCCGTGCCGCCGTGGCGTCCGTCGTTGTTGATGGTGATGTCTGTGCGGACGTTTTCAAAGGGCATGTTGCGGTGCGTATCGAAGGTTCCATGACTCATGTGCCCGCGTGACCAGACGTTGCCCGAGGAGAATTGTTCAACGTTGATGCCGTGGAGGGGGTGGCTGGTGATGGTGAAGTTGCTGAAGAGGCAGTCGGCGCTGGAGGCGCGACAACTGGATCCGTGGTGCTGGGGTTGCAGTTCGGGGCGGCTGGCTTCGACGGTGAAATCGGTCAGGGTCACGCATTTCGAGGCAGCGACACCGGGGCCGTTGTCGGAATCAATTACGGTGACTCCGCGCAGCCAGCAGTGGATGGCCTGGTTGAACCAGGGGCCGTTCCAGCCGGGTTCCTGATTGTGGATGCCAGGCGTCCAGGCGTAGTCGCGCAGGAGGCGCACGGTGAGGTTCTCGATACCGCTTTCCCGGATGGTCGCTCCGGGCAAATGCACCCGCGTGGTCCATTGGGGGCGCAGGTCAAAGCGCAGGGGCTGGCGCAGCGTCAGCGTGCGGTCGTTGATAGCGGTGATTTCCACGACCCAGCGCAGAGGCTGTGGCAGGCGATCGGGATAGCCGGAGGAGTTCTTCTGTCTCCACTTATAGGCGTCAGCCCAGGCACCGTCGCCAGCCAGATGTTTGAGGAGGGACAAATCGTCGGGCTGTTTCACCTCAACGATAATGAAGTCGCCGGGTTTGATCGTATCGGGCGGGTTACGGTCGAGCGTGAGGGAGTGGTCTCCGCGGCTGGCTGGCGCAGCTACGGCGCCGATGGCGTTGCCGATTTGCCAGCTTTCGCCGGGACCATGTGTGAGAGGAGAGGTGCTGCCGCGCCAGGTGTTGCGTGTGCGAGGCGTGAACCAGATGAGTCCGCCTTGCCAGGACCAGCGCGAACGATGGATGCCGCGGGTGTTCGGGGGCATCACGTTGCGCCCATAGGCGTCGGTGAGTGAACGGGTGAAGATGATTTCGGTGGCAGCGCGATCTTCGCCACGGAGCACGGTGTTGTTGGAGTGAACAAAGAGAACGTTACTGCTGAGGTAGCGGCCTCGCGGGAAAAAGACGACACCTCCACCGGCGGTTCCGGCGGCCTGAAGGGTGGCGCGGATGGCTGCGGTGTCATCGGTCGCGCCATCGCCAGTGGCTCCGTGATCACGAACATTGAAGAGCGGCCCGGTGATGTAGGGAAGCGTCTGTTCTCCGTAGTGGTATCCAGCATACGAGACATCGGGTATGTTCGGATGAGTGTCGGGGTATTGTGTGTATTCACGCCAAAGGGATTGCGTGCCGGGCGTGTCGCCGGCCAACAGAGCGGCAGTGAGGCAGCCGGAGAGAAGGACGGCGAATCGCAAGGATGCCACCAAGCCGGACCGGGGGAAACAGGGAGAAAAAGCCATGGATGGTGTTTTCGGGCAGGTTGATATGACGGTGAATGCTGCGTGCCGAAGCA
>JAISAX010000721.1 GCA_031266495.1 Opitutaceae bacterium | reverse complement strand
CCCCCCCCCCCCCCCCCCCCCCCCCCCCCCCCCCCCCAACAAACGGCGAGGCCGGGCCGGCGCTGACGCGCACCGCATACACACCGAGGCGGGGGCGCAGGTCGGGTTCCCAGTCCACGTTGAGCGTCGGGAAACCGATGGTGCGGCCGAGTTGCTTGCCCGGCGTCACGACGCCTTCGGCGAAGTAACTGTAACCGAGCAGGGTGTTGGCCTCCTCGATCTCGCCGGCTTCGAGATGCGTGCGGATGCGGGTGCTGCTGACCGGTTCGCCGTTGTGGTTGACCCGCTCGGCGCTGAACACGGCGAGGCCTTGTTTTTTCGCTTCGGCGACGAGAAACGCGATATCGCCCTCGCGGCCGCGTCCGAAACGCCAGTTTTCGCCGACGTAGATGGTCCGGAGAGTCGGGAAGTGGTGGCGGAGGAGGGGAATGAATCCGGCGGCGGAAGTCTGCGCCCAGGCGGCGTCGAAGGGCTGGCAGATGATGGTGTCGAGGCCGAGTTGCAGGAGGAGCCGGTTTTTCAGCGCGGGCGTCATGATCATGCGCACGGGATCTTCGGGGCGGAAGATGCGGCTCGGGTGCGGCCAGAACGTGAGCACGGCCGAAGTGCCCCCGCAGCGCCGGGCGGAGTGGACGGCGGCCTCGATCACGGCCTGGTGGCCGAGGTGGACGCCGTCGAACATCCCGATGGCCAGGTGCAGCGGGCGCGGGGGCTGCGTGGCGAGCGCGGCGGCGGCTTCGGCGAGTGAGGTCCGGATGCGCATTCGGGAAACCGGGTGCCTCACCCCGCCGCCACGCGCGGCGCGACCTGATGGCCGGGGAGCAGTGTTTTTTCGATCTCGGGACGCGACATCTTTTGTAGTGCTTCGAGGGTTACGGCGCGGTCGATCGTGAGCGGACCGCAGGCGGTGCGGCGCAAGGCGGAGAGGTGGCCGCCGCAACCGAGTTTCTCGCCGAGATCGTGCGCGAGGGTGCGCACGTAGGTGCCTTTGCTGACTTTTACCCGGAAATCGATTTCGGGCGATTGCCAGCGGGTGAGGTCGAACTGGCTGACGCGGATGAAGCGCGGTTCGCGTTCGATGTCCTCGCCCTTGCGGGCGGATTTGTAGAGAGGCACGCCGTCGATCTTGATGGCGGAGAACATGGGCGGCATCTGGTACTGGTCGCCGAGCATCGCGCGCAGGGCGGCGGCGACTTGCGCCTCGGTGAGCGGGGGGACAGGGCGGGTTTCGAGCATCTCGCCTTCGGCGTCCTGGGTGTTGGTGGTTTTGCCGAGGGTAACGGTGCCGGTGTAACTCTTGTCGGCGCTCATGAGGTACTGCGAGAGGCTGGTGGCCTTGCCGACGAGGATGACGAGGAGCCCGGTTGCCATCGGGTCGAGCGTGCCGGCGTGCCCGATGCGTTTCATGTGCAGGATGCCGCGCAGACGCGCAATGACGTCGTGCGAGGTATGGTCCGTGGGCTTGTCGATGAGCAGGACGCCTTCGAGTTCTTTGGGCGGTACGAGCATGGAAAAAGTCCGGAAGTAACGGGCACCCGCTGGTTCGGGGCGAGGAGAAAGTCCGGGGAGGGGGGGGGATTTGGGAGGGGCGCATCTCGAAAAATGGACATTCAGCAAGCAAAGCCATGGCATGGCTGGATGCTCATACCCATATTTTTTCTGAATAATTAATCAATCGTAACATGATAATAAAACGCAAATTGATTCATAAATTGCAAGATTTCATAGATTCATTTCCTGATTTTTGAATAATTTATTTCTCGACATTCCTTACTCGATGCGCCAACATCGGCGGCAATGAGTTCCGTTGCCGCCGCCGTTGCCACCGTTGCCGATCCGGTTTTCCCTGCGCATTCTGCCGTCCGCCTGGCGGGCAAGGTGGAGTCGATTCATGCGGAATTGCGGCAAGAGGTGCTTGGCGGAGTCTGGAAAACCGGCGAGCGCCTGCCCAACGAAGCCAAACTCGCGGCCCGCTTCGCGTGCAGTTCGGGCACCGTCAACAAGGCCATCGCGCTCATGGTGCACGAAGGCCTTGTCGAACGCCGCACCCGCACCGGCACCCGCGTCGTCCGCAACATGCCCGCCGCCATCAGCCAGGCCCAATCCGGTGGCGCCCTCGCGGAGGCGGCGGGAACACCCGGCGACGCTGCCGCGCCGATGTCGCGCACCCGCAACATCGGCATCGTGCTTGCGGACAACAATCCCGCCTGGCGCGACCATCCGCTCGTGGCGTCGTACATGGTGGGCGTCGAGGAAGGCTGCCAACGCTCCGGTTTTCATGCCCTTATGGAACTGTCGTCTGACGGGGGTGCCTCTCTCCCGCGGTGCGTGGCCGAACACAAGATCGACGGCCTGCTGGTCAAGACCGCGCACGGACTCCCCGGGTTTCTCGGCCAATTGCCTGTCAACCTGCCTGTTGTGCTGGTCTCGGTGAACAATCCCGCAGTGTCCTTCCCGCAAATCGCGCCCGACAACCACGGCGCGGGCTGGTCGATGACCGGATATTTTTGGGAGAAGGGCCACCGGCGCATCGCCTTTTTGTGTTCCGACTCGCGGCACTCCATGTTTATCGGACGTTTTCAGGGCTACGAGAACTGCCTGCGCCAGAAATCGGCCTACGACCTGGCGCTGGTCAGCATGGTGGAAAAACCGGCGAACAAGATTCACGAGCCGGAACAAACCTCGCCCGACATGGGTCCGGCGCTGGACCGCCTGCTCGCCCTCCCATCCGCGAGCCGCCCCACCGCGATCCTGGCGGCGAACGACTGGATGGCGCACGGCGTATATACTGCCCTTGCCGCCCGCGGCCTGCGCATTCCGGATGATATAAGCGTGGCCGGATTTGATAACGTGACCACTCTTTGCGAGACGCTTGTCCCGCAACTGACCAGTTTTGATCTGGATCTGGTCGGCGTGGCGCGCACGGCAGCCGAACTGCTTGCGGACATGATTGGCAAACCGGCGCAAAAACGTTCGCCCTCGGTGCATCTCGTGCGCGGACGGCTTGTGCCGCGCCAGTCCGTCGCCTCGCTGCCCGCTCCGTAGTATTATTATCCCTCCCCCCTCCCCCCCCTCCCCCTCCCTCCTTCCTTCCCATGCGCCTGAATTGATAATTCCTCATACATCCATACTCCTTTCGCCCCATGAAAACCCGTTATGCATGTGCCTTCACCCTGATCGAACTCCTTGCCGTGATTGTCATTATCGGCATTCTCGCCGCCATCATTATCCCCACGGTTGGCAAAGTCCGGCGTTCGGCGCAACGCGCCGTTTCCGCCAGCAACCTGCGCCAGATCGGCTCCGCCCTCACACTCTACGCGATCGACAACCGCGCGTATCCAAAATGGACCGTACAAAGCATCCACGCTCTCGCTGGCAAAAAAGGCGGCAACGTCACCTGGACGGCGAACAAACGCCTCCTGAATCCCTATCTCGGCGTTCAAAACCCCGACATCATGCCCGACGCCCTGCCCGTCTGCCACAGCCCCGCCGACCGGGGGGACGACAGCCGCTACAACACCAACGGTAGTTCCTACGGTTACGCCAATCTCAGGCTCGATCAGGTCCCCTCGGCGAGCGGCACGCTCAAGGATTTTTGCATGATGATCGACAGCAGCAAAGCCGGCCGCGGCCTGCGCCCCACCGATATCAAGGAACCCTCGCGGCAAATCGCCAGTTATGAAGCCGGTGCGTATTATCTGGCCCGATACGGAGACGATCCGGCTCAAGTTCCCGACTCCCTTTACTGGTACACCGAACGAGGTAAAAACCGCTTCAACGTTGTCTTCGTGGACGGCCACGTAGCCTTTCAGGAAATCATCCCCGGAGAACTGGAATCCACGCACTACACCTTCCGCTGGACCAAATAACCGCCCGCCCGTCCGTCCGCTCCCTCCCCCCCCCCCCCCCCGGAGCATAACCAATCCGCACTGATTCACCCGACGCACATTCCCGAGCAGGCCCTGCCTGCGCCCATCAACAAATCCGGACCAAATCGTATCCTGATATAAACTACAAAAAACAGACACTGCCATGAACAAAAAACCGATGATCACCGCCCTCCTCGCAGGGCTTGCCACCGCCGCCCTGACACTCACCGCTGCCGCGTCCACCGTTGGCTACTGGCGGTTTGAAGACGGAGCCTTCACAACCGATTCCAGCGGCAACAACCTCACGCTGACCAACAACAACAGCACCACCGCCCAGGCACTCCCCGACACCGGCGCCGGCTCAAACTTCCTCAATCCGGTCCCCGCCACCAACGCCGCCAACACGCAGGCCGCGAAATTCGCCAACGGTTCCATTACCAACTTCTCGCTCGCCGACACCGCCCTTCTCACGGTGCAGGACTTCACCATCGAAGCCATGATCAACGCCGGCTCTTTCCAGGCCGGAGCCGGTTCGCGAATCATCGCCTCCCAATGGGGATCAGACAGCAAAAATCTCGGATGGCTTTTGGGTGTCTCCGGCACGTCCGGAGCCTCTGTCGGAGCCAACAAACTCATTCTCCAGATCTCATCCACCGGCACCGACAGCCTCACCTTCAGTTCAGGCATCACCCTGTCAGCAGGTGTCGATTACTACGTCGCCGCGTCCCTTGCCTTTAACGACACCCTGGAACCCACCTCCGCAACCGTCACATTCTACATCCAGGACCTTGCCAGCCCTGAAGCGTTCTTGCAAATCATCACTACCGGTCCGCAATCGGTAACCGGTATCTACAATTCAACGACAACATTCCGGATCGGTGCCACCACCAGCCTCGGCGGCGGCGTCTGGACCGGCCTCATCGACGAAGTCCGCCTCTCCAACACGGCGCTCGGGCAGAGCGACCTGCTCATCAGCAACATTCCCGAACCGCACACCGCCGCTCTTGGTGTCGGCACCCTCGCCGCGGGAGTCTTCCTGCTTCGCCGCCGCATCACCGGAATCTGAATACCATCTGAATACTTGAAGTTACGCGGCTCGACCGTAGGGGCGTCGCTTGCGACGCCCGCGCCAGGCGGACAGTATTGGCGTATCTCCCGTTACGTCAGGTCCTCGCGGGCTTCGCAAGCGAAGCCCCTGCGTGCCGGACCGATCTTCTTCCCGCCCCCGCCTCCGCACACCGTCCCTTCATGAAACCTGCATTTCCCTGCGCCACGCTTGTCATTGCCCTCATCCTCGCCGCGACCGCCCGCGCCGCCGACTACCGTATCACGGATTACGGTACGCCGGCAGATGGACCGGACCCCGTGGATGCGGCTCTCGCTGCCGCGCTCGACGCAGCCGGCAGCGATCCCGCCAGCCGCATTGTCTTTCCCCCCGGCACGTGGCGCCTCACCCGCACTCTCCGCATCCCCGCCAGCCGCCACCTCCGCCTCGCCAGCGAAGACCCCGCCCGCCCTGCCACGATCCGCACCGGGCACAACATGGATTACCTCGACGGTTATCATGGCGGCAAACCCCACCGCACCGTTATCGACATCGCCGCATCTCCCTCCAGCGACCGGCCCCATCCGCTGACGCTGACACTCGAAAACCTCTCCCTCGTCCACGACCCCGGTCCCTTCGCGAACCAGCGTTTCGCCCTCCTCCGCGCCCGCGGCTACATCGCCGACCTGCGCATCGAAAACTGCCGCTTCGAAAACTACACCCACCTCGCCACCCTCGGACGCCTGCACCTCACCGACGGCATCCATCCCGGCAGCGACTCGCACACCATGATCGCCCGCGCTCGCATCGCGGGCAACACCATCATCAGCGATTCACTCTCCACCGGACAAAACCCCAAAACCCTCCACCTCCACGCCCCCGCCGACGCCCTCATCGAGCACAACCACCTCGACGGGCGCGGCGACGGTTACATTTTCCGCATCAACGGCGGCGGCTTCGACACCCTCCCCGACCCCGCGCGCGGAGCCACCCGCATCACATTTCGCCACAATACCATCACCACCCGAACCACCCGCAACGAATACTGCCAGATCACCAAGGCGACGTATCTGAAAATACACGACAACACCGCCGCCGTCGAAGCCCCCCGGCCCGGGGCACACAACTTCATGGATCTCTTCAACTGCCGGAACGTCGAATTTTTCAACAACAAAGCCACTGGCGGCGGACTCTGTTTCTTCGGCCATGCGGATCTCAATCACGGCAAATATCCAAAAAACCTCATCGGCTCCCGCAACTTCCACGCGTGGGACAACACCATCACCAACCCCACCCACCATTCCGTGTTCAACATCGGCGGCGACGGCACCTGGAAAGGCAATCGCGCCACCCGCGATGTCCTCATAGAGCGCACCACCGTCACCATTGACCCCGCCACCGCTCCTCCCGGCTACGACGCCGGCCGCACCGCCCTGATCTATTCCTTCATTTCCGACGGCATCGAACTGCGCGACAACACCGTCCGCGGCATCGGCCAGTTCGTTCGCACGTTTTACGATCACAACTACAACATCCGCGGCAACACCATCGAGGACGTTCCCGCGCTCGTGACCTTCGAAAAAATCCCCGGCTCCGACGGGGAGACCACCCGCTCGCACCAGGTCGGCGTCAACCGTCTCGCCGGCTCCACCGGCACGCTTTCCGGTTTCGACACACTCACCGGCGCGGTTTCCGCCCCCCACCCCCCCCCCGCCAGCCAGTTCCCTCCGCCTCCCTCTGCCGACGCCCTCCCCGAAGCCCGCCGGCAAGCCCTTGCCCGCCTGTTGCCTGCCCGCACGGAAGTGCCCGGCTCTTTCGGCGTGAATATCCGCCGGTTCGACAACGAACCCGGCATGACCGCCCTCGCCGCTCTCGGTGCGAAATGGCTGCGCATGGATTTCACCTGGCACCGCGTCGAAACGCAAAAAGGCATCCACGACTTTAGCGGTCCCGACAAGCTTGTGGCCGACGCCGTTGCCCGCGGCCTGCGCATTCTGGCGATCATCGATTACGGCAACACCCTTTACGAACCGCATCCCAAACGCATCACCACCGATGCAGGCCGCGCCGCCTTTGCCCGCTACGCCGCCGCCCTCGCCGCCCGCTACGCCGGCCGCGACATCATCTGGGAAATCTGGAACGAACCCAACAACGCCGGCTTCTGGCCCGGCAACGATCCCGCCGAATACATGGCCCTTTTGAAAACCGCCAGCGCGGCCATTCGCTCGGCCAACCCCGCCGCCATCGTTCTCGGGCCTGCCTGCTACAAGACGCCCGAAGCCTGGCTCGAACGCTGCCTGCAACTCGGCCTCCTCGACCACATCGACGCCCTCAGCTTTCACCCCTACCAGCGCCACCGTCCGGAAAACACGATCGACGACATCGAAAAAATCCGCGCCCTCCTCGTCCGTCACCTCCCGTCCGGCCGCCTCCCGCCTCCCGTCATCAACAGCGAATGGGGTTTCAGCAGCACGCATCACGGACTCGAAGGCCATGCCCTGCGCGTGCCCCGTTCTCTCCTCGTTGCCATGATGGAGAATCTTCCCCTCAGCATCTATTACGACATTGCCAACGCCGGGCAAAACCCCGCCAACAGCGAACACCGCTACGGCCTCCACGGCAGCCCGCCCCACTTCATCCCCCGCCTCCCTGGCCTCGCCTACATGGCCACCCTGCGCATGCTCGACGGATACACCTTTTCCAGGCGTATCCGGATAACAAAGACACCTTCGGCTCTCGATCCCTCAAACGCGACACCGGAACCCTTCGTTCTCGAATTCACCAGAGGCGCCCAAAAAATCTACGCCCACTGGGTGGGCGCCGAAGACGATACCGCCACCGCCACATGGCCGTTGCCCGGAGAAATTGGCGACGTTACCCGCGCCGATCAATACACCGAACCGGCTGCCGGCGCGCTGTTGACCGGCGACATCGTTACCTCGACCACGTCGGTTTCGTATCTTGTTCCCCGCCCGTCCGGCGAAACCGCCGGCGACTGGCGTGTTCTTCTGCGCATGACCCCCCTTCCCCCCCCCCCTCCTCACGAGTCCGTTCCCTGGCACGCCGATCTCACCCTCGACGGCCCGACGCAAAAAGAACGGCCCCAAACCACCACCGGGCGCATGGCCGCCACTGGCCTGCGAGACCTGGGCAATGGCGCAGTTGATTTCTGGATACGACCTGAAAAATCCGGTTTCGGGAAAACGCTGGTATCGGCGGGCGACCTGAAAAAACCGCACCCGACCCTTCGCATCGCTCTGGATACCGAAGGCAACATCACCGCCACGCACTGGACATGGGCAGGCAAGGCATGGCTTCCGGTGCAGAAAAGCACCGATCCGGTCATTCCCGGTCAATGGACGCGCATCACTTACACGATCGGCAAAACCGGACGCCGGCTTTACGTCGATGGCCTCTCCATCGCCGTGAATCCGGATGAAACCCGTGGCATCCCCTTCATTTTCCAGATCCGGGCGGAGAACACCGCCGGTTCCACAGGCTTCCTCCAGTTGATACAAGGAAACGGTTATCGCCCCTGAAAAACAGGATTGCCGCGGCGATTCCCTTTCCTCTGGTTCCGGCCTCTCCCGCTCCCCAATTGTGGCCACGGTGGGGTGCCTGCGATCCTGGAAAATTATCCGCTGAGGTTACGCCTGCAGCCGGTCCGGGGAGGGCACGCGAGACGCGTACTCTCCCCGGACCGATCAAAATACCCTCGTCTGCGTAGCATCAGTTATCCAGGCATGGCCGCCGACTTTGGGCTTACGCCTTACGCGGAAGGCCGCTGGCTCATGACCCGCCAGGCCGCCGCCCGATGGTTCTACTTCGCTTCACTGGAGCGGATGGGCCGGAAGACCGGATAGAAAAAATGATGCACCACCACCTCGCCAACCTTCTGGAAAAACCCGCCGCCTCCCTCGCCGCCTCTGGCATCCTGGTCGGAGCCAGCTGGATCACGACGGCGATCAAGCAAGCCCCCCTGATCGCCGCCGGCCTCACGACGATCTTCGCCAGCGTGACGGCCGGCTGCATCATGCTCCTGCAACTACGCAAACTCTACCGCGCCCTCCGCGCCGACTACCTCCGCTGGCGGCGCCGCTGACACTTCCCGCAAAAAAATCCCGGCGCTTCCACCGGGATTTTTGCTGCCCGCGCGGCGGGCGTCCTACGCCGCCGCCGCGAGCGGCTCCACCTCGACGGCGATCTTCGAAGCATCGGCCACCTGCAGATCGTAGTTGGCCTGCAAGTTGAGCCAGAACTGCGGTGTATTGCCGTAGAAACGGGCAAGACGCAACGCCGTGTCAGCCGTGATGCCGCGCCGCCCCTTGATGATGTCCGTCAGGCGGCTGTGCGGGATGTTGAGCGCCTTTGCCAGCGCGTATTGAGTCAGGCCGTAATCAGCCAGCCAGTCCTCCTTGATCATCTCTCCCGGATGCATGGGAGGGATTTTTTTTATGGTTTTTGTCTTCATTGTCTTGGTCGGGTCAGATTCCGGGTCGAAAAGAAGAAAGGAGACGCCTCCCTCCCCGTCAGTGATAATCCTCGAATCTCACATCGTTTGCAGTGGAGGCGCCCTCCGGCCATTCGAAGGAGATGCACCATTGCCTGTTCACCCATATCGCATAGCGTTTCGTTTTAAGTCCCCCCAATGCGTGGAATTTATTGGAAGGCGGCACATACAGATCCTCGATCCGTGTCGCCGCAGCGAGGTAATCGAGCCGCTTTGCCGCATGTTTCGCCAGATCGGACGGGATTCCCTTCACGACCTCCCTGTTTGCGAGCTTTTCGGTGATGGCGTCAGCAAATGTCATCTGCCCCGACAATGCGCACGCGCCTATTTCCGTCAACAGGAAATTTACGGAAACCAGAAATACTTACGAAAAACAGACAATCCGCTCACGACAAGATCAAAGCCTTGCGTTCGGCCTGGATCTTCACGATGCCGCGCCTCACAACGACGGGAGAAATCGGCGAATCTACATGCATCGGCAGCATCTGGAAAAACTCCACCCCTTGTCCCTGTGTGACACCCAAACCACGATAGCTGTCATGCAACGTGGATGCCTCGCCCTTGTGCCGAAGAATTAGAGTCGTTTTGTCAGCGGATTGATGCTTGGCGACGTGAATAGGTACAAAACGTCCGTCTGCGCGCATTCCACGGCCATGCAGCGAGCTTTGCCGCGGCAAGCTCATGAGACAAAAGCGTCTTGATTGGCAGCACAGCCAGCGTATCCGCCTTTGCACGGTCTGTGATTTGGGCACGCACGCGAATACGTTGCCAGCGCGCCATGTAATTTGTCGGACGCAATATCCCTTTGCGTCCGTATTTTTCCCACCACGACCAGAAACAATCCTCCAGGCCATCAATGACCTCACGCCTCCCCATCTTGCCGACCTCGGCAGGGATGACGACCTCGCGAGTTTGCGGCAAAACCCACTTCCCGTCGAAATCGGCCATCTCGTCATCGGCCCGAACACCGGCAAAAAGCTGAATCACCTCATGAGCGACAAGCTCCGGATCATAACGCTCGGCAGCCCGGAGATACCGAGTGACTTCCGGGATCGACAAAAACTCGATCTCCCTGTGAACGATCTTCGGCAACTGCCTCCGCTTGAGCATCATCCCTGGTTTCGTAGTAGGGACGCTTACGTGCGAGCACAGCCCGATTATTTTCCAGGATCGGAACGCCACGGGCATCCAGTTTCGGGGCGAAGTAGGAGAGATATCATTTTTTCGGATTTTTTTCCCGAGCCTTATCAAGGAAAGGTCCACCAATTTTCCCTGTGAGGGGAACCGTTCCGACGGTGAAATGGAGTTTTTCGGGATGGTGGGCCCTGCGGGATTCGAACCCGCAACCAAGGGATTATGAGTCCCCTGCTCTGACCGTTGAGCTAAAGGCCCGTTTTCCGGATTCACCGTAAGCCGCTGACGAAAATGGTTTTTCCGGCGGGTGCAACGTCAGGGTTTTGCCGTCGGCATAACCCGGGTTCTGCTCCGGGGCATCGGCGGAG
>JAISAX010000678.1 GCA_031266495.1 Opitutaceae bacterium | reverse complement strand
CCGTGGTGGTAGTGGTAAATCCGGACGCGGTCGCGCCCGGAGCGGCGCCGGAATCCGCGGCGATGAAAGGCGGGGCGTCCGTCCTGTTGCCACGGAAACTGGCGGCGGGTGTTTTTCCGGTGATGGAAACGCTGCCGCCGCGATTGGCGACGAAGGTGTTGTTTTCGAGGCGCAGGCCGGCAACACGCGTGTCCGCCTCGACCCGGAAACCGGGACCGGAGCTGGCCTCGATGTGGTTGCCGCGAATGACCACTCCCCGCGGTTCGATGATTTCGATTCCGGTTTTGTATTTTTTTGTTGGATACTTATGGAAATTGATGCCGGCTCCGCCGGTGGCATGGAGGATGTTGTTTTCGATGAGCGCGTCCCGGATGTTGAATTCGCCGAGGATGCCGCCCGGATAGGCGGTTTTGGAGAGGTTGAGATTGGTCCCCACAAAAATGTTGCCGCGGATGACGGGACGGAGCACGGGATCGCCGTCAACGGGATTGTGACCGTGGGCGTGCAGGAAAATCGCGGGGAGTTGCGAGTGTTCGATCCAGTTGCCCGCGACCTCGATGTCGGAGCCGCCAACGGCGACGCCCCGGCTTTGGGGAGAGATGAGCGTGTTGTGCAAAAAACGGTTGGCGGTGGCGGGGTGTTTGACGCTTTGCACGGAAATGGACGCGAGGGCGTCGTCGCCACTGTAGTCGATGATGTTATACGCCGCGGTGATTCCGGACGAGGTATCGATGTGAATGCCGTCGGCGGAGGTGTTGCGAATGCGGCAATCGACGATCCATGAGGCGGAGCAGCCACGCCGGAAGAGCGGGCCGATCACGCCCTGGTCGAAGGTGACACGTAGTAGCTGAATATTGGATACGGACCGGACGCCGGATTTGATGGAGCCGAACTGGACGGGATACATGCCGCGGAAAAGCCCGGAGCCGCGGGAATTGTAGAAGGGATACACGCTGAACGAGAGGTCGCGCAGGGTGACATTTTGGGCGCTGCCAAAATCCCACGCATAGATCGAACTCCATCCGCCGCCGGTGAACAGCCTGGGCACACAGCGGATTTGCGATGCCTCGCCTTCGCCGACGATGTGGATGTTGTGGAGCGGTTTTCCCGAATCGCCCTCAAGCGTCCACGCCACGGGATTTTTCCGGTTGTAAAAGGCATAGGCGCCGACGGGCACAAATAAGATTCCGCCGCCGCGGCGCTTCAGGGTTTCGAGCGCTTTTTGGAAGGCCGGCTGCTCGTCGGTTTCCCCGTCGCCGGTTGCGCCGGCATCGCGCACGTTGACAACGGGGAGAGCGGCGTAATCAACGCGCGGAAGGTTTTCCAGTCCGGGGCGCTCATGGAATGCGGGCGGGAGGTTCGGTATCCTGATCCGGGAGAGAGGGACATCGGTCCCGGATCCGGAAGCGAGGCGTATCCGCTCGCTGATTTCAACCGCAGTGGTTGCGGAATCATTACGCGCCGGAACCGGAGTGCCGGGGTAAATAATCGCGAGGGCTGGAATGAAAAAATACCGGAGAAATCGCATGGCAGACAGCGGGAGGGGGGGGGGAGACGAATGAAGAATGCAGAATGAAGAATGCAGAAAGGGCGGCGTGATCGTCGCGCAGGTCATGAGTGATTCATGCGCGTGGGTTCGTTTTCTTAATTCTTAATTCTTAATTCTTAATTTCCCCGCGTTAGCGGGGAGGGGGGGGGGAGCGGCGGCGCAAGGCGACACCGGCGATGGCGATGGTCATGCCGAATATCGTGGCGACGCGGGCCGTTTCGGGGATCGTGGTGATGGCGAAGGAAACGGCAAGGTAGTCGGCTGAACCGGTGGGGTTGGTGGCTGTCGATCCCCAACGAATCAGGCTGGACGAGATGCTGGCGTCCTTGTTTCCGGTATAATCAGTGAGAGATGCCGTGGCGCTGCCATCAATGAAGAGGCTGGCGGAGCCGGAGCCACCGGTGCCGCCGGAAGGGTTGTAAACAAGGGAAAACGTGTGGGCGTTTGTATCCGGTAATTGGACACTTTTTTCCGTGCCTCGCAAAAAGACATTGATGTTGCCATTTGCGTCCGAACCAAAATCCAGTCCCCAGCGGGCTTTGTTCACGGCATCCACAAAATCGACATAACGGGTGAAGTTGTGGGTGTTGGACGAGTCTGTCACCACGATTGTCACCGACAGTATCCAGCCCGCTGAGGCGGCGTTCGTTTGCTCGTCCGTGGAAAGCGCCCGGTCGTAATGCAGGGAGCCGTTCGTGGAATCGTTTATGCTCCATGCGGTGCTTGCGTTATTGGCTGACCCAAGCGAGGCGGTGCCGGTGGCAGTCCAGCCTTCCGAGGTCGGGTCCGCCGCGCCTGTGTGGCTGACCAGAACTTGCGCGGGCGCGATGGTGGTGATGGCGACCATGGCAACCATGGCGGCAAATGCGCCGGTACTCATGATCCGGCGATGTAGGGATGTGGTATGTGTTTTCATAACGGGAGGTGAGAGGCGGGAGGTGGAATAGTGCTCGGGAAACGGAAGCTGTCCGGTGCTGTCAAACGTACCTCGCCGGGACACCGGGGCGATTGGCAAAAGTATGACGTTCCCGACAAAAATGCGGTGATTCAGACATTGCCTCGCGGGCCAGGCCGAGGCTGGTTGCCCTGGAGCAGACAAGTATCCATGTTTTTGCCATGATCCGGTCTTACCCGAGCAATGACATTTCCGGCATTCGCCCATTGAAACAGGCCATCGAAACAGGAAGGCCGCGCGAGGCTTTTATGAGTTTGCTTGAAACGGTGCTGGCGGATGCGTCCGGCATGCCGGGGGCGGTCTTCGTGCATGACAGCAATCCGGTGTGCCTGTCCATCGCGGAGGGACGGGGAAGGGGGGGAGGGGGAGGAGGAGGAGAGCCGCGCGGAACAAATCTGGCATTGATGGACGTCCCCCGGTTTATCCTTGTCCTGGGAGGAGCGTACCGGGCGATTTGTGACATCAATGACCGGGGGAAGGACAGGGTTGCGCGGCGCGGCGAGTTTTACTGGATACACCCGGACGACTGGAATCTCGTGCGTAATGATTCGGCGCGCACAATCCTGTCCGTAGTTTTCAACAGGCACTTCACGAGGTTTCTCTGGTATCACCACAAGCGCGAACCCGGATCGGAACGGTTGAGCGGAGCGCACACGGCGCTGTATTACCATACAAATACGCCGGCAAGCGTGGAGTTGCGGCGGGCGGTCTCGCTCATGGATGCGGCGGCTGACGAGGGCGGGGTTTTTCTTCAGCCGGCTGCGCGCGCCTTGCTGGCGTGGTGCCTGCGCGAATTGCAGGTTGACGAGAGGATAGCCCGCGCCACGGCAGCGTCCGGCAACGGTGGCGGCGGCGGCATTGACCACGGGCGGCGCACGTTCGAGGAGATTCGCGCGTATGTGACCGAACACCTGCAACACGAGCTTGCGCGCGGACAGGTGTCCGGGATTTTCCGGATCAGCGAGGATCACCTGACCCGGTTGTTCCGGATACACGCCCGGTGCGGGTTTGTGGAATTTGTCCGGTCGGAGCGGCTTCGGCTGGCGGAGCGATTGCTGGCCACCAGCCGCCTTTCGGTCAAGGAGGTGGCGGTGGCGTGCGGATTCAACCTGAGCGCCTATTTTATCAAGCGTTTCCGCGAACGGCACGGCGTCACACCGATGGTGTGGCGGCGACGCGGGTAAGGGTGCTGTGCAGTCAAAGGTCAAAAGTCGGAAGGACGAAGGTCGCCAGTGGCTCCGCTGCGCGGAGCATTTTGCAAGGATGGCCCGCTGAAGCGGGCCGGTGATGACTTCCGACTTTCCGACTTTTGACCTTAGACTGATCACTACGTTCAGGTTCAGGCGAAATTCCAGGCTTCCCCCCCCCCCCCTCAATTACACCCCTGAGCATCTGAGCATCATCGGCTGCTCGCCGTGCTTGACTCCCCTCCCCTGCTCCGTCCTGCTTGGCCCTTCAATTTCACAAACCTATGGGCAAACAATACAACAAGGTCATCAAGAAGAAGCGCCGCGAGGCTTACCAGAAGCGCAGGAAAGTGGCTGCCGCCACCGCCAAAAAAGCCAAAACGAAGAAATAGCCGCCTCCCGATTTTGACGAACCGCAGCCCCGCAAAGGTTGCGGTTCTTTCGTTTTCATGGATCGCCTCAAACCCCTTTTTCCCGAAATCCCCGCAGATCGCCGGGGCCTGCTCGCGCGCATGGTCGCCCTGCACCGCGAATGGAACGCCCGGGTGAATCTCGTCTCGCGCAAGGACATCGACCACCTCGAGTGGCATCACTATGCGCCCTGCCTCGCCGCCGTGAAGCTTCTCCGGCTCGCGGAAGGCGCCACCCTGATCGATGTCGGCACCGGCGGCGGGTTTCCCGGTCTCGTCCTCGCCGCGCTTTACCCGCAGGCACGCTTCACGCTGGCCGACTCGGTGGGCAAAAAGATCGCCGTCGTCGCCGACATCGCCAAAAAACTCGGGCTCCGCAACGTCGAGGTGAAGAACGTCCGCGTGGAAACGCTCGCCCGGCAATACGACTTCGTCACCGGCCGCGCCGTGACCTCGCTGCCCGGCTTTGTGCAACTCGTCCGGAAGCTCGTCCGCCCCGGCGGCGGGAAGCACACGCCGCCCAACGGCATCCTCTACTGGAAAGGCGGCAGCCTCGCCGACGAGGAGGCCGCCCTCGGTCTCGCGCCTTCCCGCGTCCTCTCGCTGGAGGAAACGCTCGGCGACCCGTATTTCCACGAAAAATATATCGTGCACTATCCGCAGCCGGACCTCGCCCGGGCCCGCCCCCCCGAACCGCCGCCGGCGACCTGAAGCCGCCGGACGGGACGATCAGCACCAAATCTCGTCACTTTCCGGCAAACCAGGCTCGCCACACCGGCGATCCCCCGCCAATTCAGAAATCCGCATTTCCGTACCCGCGCCCGGGTGGTGGAACGGTAGACACTGGAGACTTAAAATCTCTTGCCCGAAAGGGCGTGCGGGTTCGAGTCCCGCCCCGGGCACCAGCATCACCGGTTGCACCTCACCTTACCCGGATCCGTCAGCGTGTGTTCTGTCGGCATCGTTTCCGCTTTCGCCTGCCTGCAGGCTGCGATTGATTTCAGCAACGACTTGCAACTGCTGAGAATGACCGTAACGCACATGCGTACGCATCGCGTGCTCGGCACGCTCCGGATCGCGGGAGAAAATTTCGATCAACAAACTGCGATGCCAACTGGCCGGGATCGGCAAGATCCGGGAGCTGATTTTGTTGAACAGAACCAGGTGACGGTGCCACTGAAGCGCGATTTCCCTGGCGAGCAGCGGAAAGGTCGTCAAGTCAGCCAAAGTCATATGGAACGTGCGATGCAGCTCCATGCTTTCCTGCAATTGCCCCGTGCCTCCTCTCATGGCCGAATCTACCTTGTCTGCGAGTTTCAGCAGGCGAGGTTCGTAGTCGGGATGCAGTACCTGGGCAAGTTCCCTCGCCACCTGACATTCGAGCGCCTCGCGAAGGACGTGCTCATTACGGGTGCGATCGAGCGAGATCTCGCACACTCTCGTTCCATACATCGGTGCGCTTTCAACCAATCCGTCATTTTCCAGTCTCCATAATGCTTCCGTGACAGTGAACTGGCTAAGCTGAAAACGGGCGCATAATTCCCGGCGGATCAAATGCTCACCCGGATGCAGTTTTCCGGTCAGAATCTCGTGCTGGAGCTCGCGGTAAAGACGCACCCCACTTGTCTCGAAGGATTCACTGTTCGCAAAGTCATCATGGCTCAGGTTCATAGACCGGTTTTAATTCGGAGCAAAACCATCTGGCAAATAATACTTCCATGAGTCCGGAGCCTCCGCTCATGTATCCGGTTTCTCATGATTTCGCGTCAGCGGATGACCTGCTCGGTGGCGGCGTCGAAGAGGTGGGCCTCTTCCATCCTGAATGTCACCTTCACCTGCTGGCCGGCTTCGTACTGGTCGGTGGGATGTACGCGGGCCACGAAGCTGGTGCCGCCGGTGTCCAGGTACAGGTAGGTTTCCGAGCCCATCGGTTCGGAAACGTCGAGGTGGGCGGCGACGGTGCGCTTCGGGTCGGCATCGGGGACGACGGCGGTGTCCTCGACGTGCTCGGGGCGGACGCCCAGGACGACGTCCTTGCCGGCATGGCCGGCGGCCTTCGCTGCGAGCGGCTCGGGGATCGTCAGCGTCACGGGCGATTTTTTTTCGTTCTTCTCGACGAATTCGAGCGCGTTGCCGGCCTTGTGCAGCGTGCCCTTGAAGAAGTTCATCTGCGGGCTGCCGATGAAGCCGGCGACGAAAAGGTTGTCGGGCTTGTTGTAGAGGGCGAGCGGCTCGGCCACCTGCATGATGTAGCCGTCTTTCATGACACAGATGCGGTCGCCCATGGTCATGGCCTCGACCTGGTCGTGGGTCACGTAGATCATGGTGGCGCCGAGGCGGGCGTGGAGCTTGGAAATCTCGGTGCGGGTGGAGACGCGCATCTTGGCGTCGAGGTTGGAGAGGGGTTCGTCGAAGAGAAACACCTTGGGCTTGCGGACGATGGCGCGACCGACGGCGACGCGCTGGCGCTGTCCGCCGGAGAGGGCCTTGGGCTTGCGCATCAGGTAGGGGTCCAGCCCGAGCATGGCGGAGGCCTCGCGGACGCGCACGTCGATGTCGGCCTTGGGCATTTTGCGCAGCTTCAGGCCGAAGGCCATGTTGTCGTACACGGTCATGTGGGGGTAGAGCGCGTAGTTCTGGAAGACCATGGCGATGTCGCGGTCCTTGGGCAGGACGTTGTTCACGACGCGGCCGTCGATGGAGATGGTGCCGCCGGAGATTTCCTCCAGACCGGCGATCATGCGCAGGGTGGTGGACTTGCCGCAGCCGGAGGGACCGACCAGCACCATGAACTCGCGGTCGCGGATTTCCAGGTTGATTCCGTGGACGACCTTTACATCGGGTCCGCCGCTGCCGGGATAGATTTTGACAAGGTCCTTGATGACTACGTTCGCCATGGGGAGTGTGTTGGTTGGAGGAGGGGGGGAGAGGATTAAAAAAGCCAAAAAAGCTGGCGTATGGCCGAAGAGTCAACGCCCAAGCTGGGTCTCGTCGCAGACAACAGGCCGAGGGGCGTATCCCGGCAACCGGACAAACTGATGTAACGCGAAGCCGGAGCGGCGGCATTCCTGCCTCTGCGACGAGGCGCTTCGCGCCTCGCCCCTTGCGATCCGCTTCGCGTCGTCGCAGCGGTCTGGAGACCGCCGCTCCCGCCGGCTCCCGCCTGCGTAACGTCAGTTCAGTAACTCTGGTTACCTTTTTCCTTCTCTGTCGGCGTGGAAGATTTCTCGCAGCTTCTCTGCGGACAACGCGGCGTGCGGCCCCGTTTTGGAACCGTAAACTTTCAACGCATCAAGCAAGCCCCGGAATGGACGCGACCCGCCTTGCGCACTGTTATTGCCAAGCAAGAACTGGCCTCGCTCCCGCCCCGTCGCACGCATGGAAATCGTCTCGACTCCCGCCTCTGTAATCTGCCCGGTCGAGGCATCTCCAATATAAAAATGGATATTGTTGACATCTGCGGCGCCGTTAAATGTCACCGCAAAAAACTGCCGGTCCGTGCCATGATACACATCATTGCTGCGAACTGTCTCCATGGCGGTTGGATCATTTTCCGGGATAATGGAAAGCGTGAGTTGTCCGGCACTTCCGGCCATGAGTGTAAGAGCCTGTTGACAAAATTTTATTATGCTAAAAATCACCGTTTTTAAATGGAAAGTTCTCTGAATATATTTTTTATCATGATGATACGCATGATGTTCTCTGCGGTATCATGTTTTCGTTCATGGTGACGGTTCATGATTCGCCAAAACATCAGCCATCCAAATGTTCGTTCAACGATCCAACGCTTAGGCAGGACGGTAAAAATATGTTTTTGGGGTCTTTTAACGATTTCAAGTTTCCATCCTGTATTATCTTTAACCCATTTACTAAGCTTTCCAGCATATCCACTATCGGCCCAGATTATTTGGACATTAGGTAAATGCTTCACAATGCGTTTCACTAGTATTTTGGCACCATCCCGATCTTGAATTGAGGCCGCATGAACCACTACACCGATTAATAAACCGAGTACATCCACCATCACATGCCGTTTGATCCCCTCGATTTTTTTGCCGGCATCATAGCCTGTTCCTTCCGCGATTGGATCTGATTTAACTGATTGTGAATCAATTATCAACGCACTTGGCTCCTCATTCCGCCCTTTTTTTTTCGTACCTGCCGACATAGTGCATCATGAATGCGAGTCCACACTCCAGATTTACTCCATCTTCGATAAGTTTTATACACCGTTGCCCACTTGGGAAAATCATGTGGCAGGTTTCTCCACTGACATCCTGTATTCATTCGATACAATACCGCATTAATGGCTTCTCGGCGCGCAACCTTCACTGGTTTTCCGGATTTTTTCTTCGGTCCTTTCACCAGTTCAATGTTCAATATTTCCCACTCTTTATCCGTCAAATCGGTGTTATATGAAGTTCTTGTTTTTTCGTTCATGAGTTCTCCAAATAATACCGACCAAGATGTTAAAGATTTTAACTTTGTCAACACTCTCTTAGTGTACTTGCTATTGTAAAATTCCCACTCGGATCTATCCCATTAAGCGGATCTCCATGAGTATATAGATACTTATGGAGAGATAGAGGTTCCTGATTATTGCCCTCATATGTATCTATCGACCAAAACCTGCCGATATCAGTATTCAGGTAGCGGGCGCGGTTGTAATACAAACCAAGATTAGAATCGAATTGCTCGCCTGCATATAGATAGACATTGTCAGCGGGGGTCAGTTCATTGGCGGACCAAGCGTTTAGCAAGGTACCGAAGGCGTCGTAGGTGTAGCGGTCAGTGATGAAACCAGTCTCGTCCGTCAGATAGCGAACGCTACCCAAGCCATCATAGCCGGAGTAACTGATTCTCCAGTGGTCGTCGGTGAGCGGATCACTGGTGGTCCAGACCTGCTGACTGATCAAGTCGAGGCCGTAGGCATAGCGTTTGGTGACGGTGCCGTTGACGATTGGGTCGGTGCCAACAGGGGCAGCGATTTCTTCAATGACCTGCGCGTAACCGGTGGGGTTCTGGTCATCGGCGAGGTAATACGTGGTACTGCCGTTGACCGTCTTTGCGACACGGTTGCCGTCGGCGTCGTAGAGGATAGTTATCGTTTTGCCGTTTTCAGTTTCTGTACGGCAAATGAGGCGATTTTGATCATCGTATTGATCCTGGACCGGAATCACGGGCAGGATGCCCGTGCCACGGTCGGCGGGCGAGACGCCCGCGCCACCTACGGAACCAGTACGGGTGTTGCCGTTGGCGTCGTAGGTGTAACTTCTGGCGTCGGCAGAAAGGAGGCGGTCGTTGAGGTCGTAGGTGTAGCTGGAGACATCAGGCAACACGGGCAGGATGCTTATAGGCGCTATAGTTAAGCGAGATTTCCACATTTAAATTGCTTAAAAAAGAGCATAAATTGTAATTTTAATGCTATATATTGCGAACATTTGCGCTTTTCTTGCTAAAATCTCGCTTAACTTAGCGCTTATAGGCAGGATGCCCGTGCCACTTACCAGGCGGCTTAGGCGATTGCCTACCTTGTCGTGAGTGTATTGGACTTCGCCTGCGATTGTCTGGCCGGTGCCAGCAGCAGTAACGGTTTCCTTGGTGACCTGCCCGGCCAGATCGTAGCGAGTGGCCGATTGCAGGGTGCCAAAGCCGAGTGTCGTGTCGATGGCTTCCTTTCGGGTGGTCACGCCGTCCAAATGATAGGTGGCAATGACGCGGCCCATCGAATCGTAATACGTGCGCGTCCAGCGGTCCGCCTGGTCCTTCGTGTGCGTGGCCCGGTTCTCCGCGTCGTAAACGGTTTCTTCCGTCACCGGGGGGGGGGGGAGGGGGACTCCCTCAATCGATACGGGGACGTTCGTCACCCTGATTACATTTCCCGCCGCGTCATACTCGGTGAACGTTTCGCGTCCGGCTGCGTCCTTGGTGTAAATGGGCTGACCGGCTGCGTCATATTCGGTCTGGGTGCTTGTCAGATCAGGCAGGCGTGTGGTCAGCACGCGGCCCTCCGCGTCGTTCGTGTATTCGGTCTCCTCATCAGGCACGCCAGCGGCGCTGCGAGTCTGCTTCGCCACATGTCCGTATCCGTCATATTTATACTTTGTGGTCACTCCCGCCGCATCTGTCTGCGTCTCCAGGCGTCCCATGTCGTCATACGTGCTGGACGTCACCCGCCCGAGCGCATCCTTGATCGAGGTCAGGTTGCCTTGTCCGTTGTAGCCGATGGTTGTGCTGTTTCCCGCGGCGTCCGTCAGCGTGGCGGGCAGTCCCTGCGCGTTATAGGTGTTCTTCGTGACGCGTCCCAGCACATCCGTAATGGTCAGCGGATTACCGTTGGCGTCATAGGTCGTCGCGGTCTTCTTGCCGAGAGGATTGGTCTCCTCGGTGATGTGGCCGGTGGAATCGTAAACGTATGTCGTGGTGCGGCCCAGTGGATCGGTCTGGCTGGTGACGGAGTCGGGATTTTGCGGGTCGGCAAACTCGTAGCCGGTAATGCCGCCGTCGGGGTTGATCGTGCGGGTGACGTTGCCCTCGGCATCGTAGTAATGCGTTGTCGAATACCCCAGCCTGTCCCTGACCACTTCCCGGTTATTGCCGAGGTCATGTTCAAACTCGACGGGATTGCCGTGGGCGTCGGTCTGTTTCACCAGGCGTCCCTGCTCGTCGTATTCGTTGCGCACGGCGAGGGTGCCGCGCGGGTCGTAGATCGATTTTACGAAATGCGCCAGGTGGGATTCTCGCGGGTCGGTGGAGCCGGTATAATATTCGTATGTAGTTATTTCTCTGGTACGGTCCATGACGCCGGTCAGGTCTCCGGCGTCGCTGTAAACGTATTCGACAAAAGCGCCGTAGGGATCCTCGACGGATTCAACCCGGCCTTGCGGGTCGCGGTGAATCATGACGGCCTGGCCGGAACTGTGGCGGATCTGCCCGATGCGTCCGGTCGCCTCGTCGCGTTCGACGAGCAACTGGTTGCCCGCCGGATCGGTGACGCTGACGAGGCCGAGGTGTTCATCAATGATGTAAACGGTGCCGTCGTCCGCCGTGTAGCGGAATCGGGTCGGGTTGAAGCCGGGTGCGCCGGGGAAGTAGTCGTCGCGCAGGGTTTGCGGGCCGTCGCCATATTCACGGGCTTCGGGTATCCAGGCGATGGAGGTTCCTTCGATTTCGAGTTTCCCCCTGGTCCGGGCGTTGGCGGGCTTGAAAACGAGGCGAACGTTTTCAATCGGCACCATGTAGGTCTGGTTGCTCTCCAGCGTGGGGAATTTGGGCAGGTAGGTGGTGCCTCCGACGACTTCCAGCGCGGCTTCAAAGGTGGCCATCGTGTCGTCCGGAAAGCCGAGCGTGACCAGGTGCTTCACGGGCCGGTAGTCCTCGTTGAGCGAAGAAATGGTGTAATAGACCATCTCCATTCCCCACACGTTGAAGGCACTGGATTCCGATGACCAGTCGGTGTGCAGCGGACGGTTCTTGATGAGGGTCACCGCGTTGACTCCAAGGCTCCAGCCGTATCCAAAATCTCCCGCCTTCATCCGGTCCCGGCTGTCGTAGCCGCGGACGATCTCGATCGGCAGGCCGGCCAGCGGCAGGGCGAGATCCTTGAACGCGAGGCTGAAGTTGCCGACCTTTCGCTTGCCGTCCACGAGGATGCGCACGGGTTCCGACGCGAGCGGGGCGTTGGCAGGCGCAGATGCACAACTAATTGTCAATACGATAGATAACAATAGCAGCAGCCAATGGCGAATAGAAAACTTGCTGTTGTTAACGAGGATTGGCATTGCGTAGATGTTCTTTACATAACTTGGGCAGTCGCATTCCTACCGATTTGGATCGAAAGCGATTCCGCGATGAAAGAGGCGGAACGTGAGTACGACTGGTT
>JAISAX010000538.1 GCA_031266495.1 Opitutaceae bacterium | reverse complement strand
TGGTGCGCCGCGGCCGGCTCGCGGGGCGCCCCCGGCGCGGGGGGCGGCGGGGGGGGGGCGGGCGCCCCCCGCACCGGGGGGGGCAGGTTAGCGGAGGAAGCGGCGGCGGAGGGAAAGCGCGGCCACGCAACAAAGGCCGGCGACAAGCAACCCGGCACGGGCGGGTTCCGGGACCGGCGCGACAAGCAACTGCGACGTGGGCAGCACCGTATCCGAAAGCCTGACTTCATCAATCAGGCCCGACCAGCCGCCCTCCATGTTCGAGACGCTTGTGCCCTGCAACGCTCCGATGGTGAACGACGCATTCGGCGTGCCGTAAAAGGCGCCGAGACTGTGCGCGAGGCTTTTTGTCTGCAATTCGCCGCCGTCGAGATCTTGCAGATAAAAAGTCACTCCCGATGCCTGGTTGTTCAGGTCAAAGGAAAACCCCACGTAATAATCCACTCCCGCGGCAAGCGTGAGCGTGGAGGTGAAAGTGGTGGCAGCCGTCCCGTTGGTGCTGACGATCCCGATCAACACGCCCGCGCTGTCCACCCCGAGGCTCCAGCTGCGTTCGTATGTCTGGTTGCTACCAATATAATTCCAGCGCGAGGCGATGTAGCGGTTGCCCGTCGCTTCGGTTGCCGTGATGTTGACGAAGGCCTCGACGGTGAATGCCGTAGTCAGTTTCAGGATACTGCTTGTGGTGGTGCGCCGCAGCAGTCCCGCCTGGTTGCCAAAATTGGCTCCGCGAAGATTCGGGTCTCCCGTGTTCGGAACCGACGGACCGAAATGCGAACCGGCCCCGGTTTCCGGCAAGAGGAGCGAGGTGACGACGGAGCCTGTGCTGTTCAGGTTCACGCCGTTGCCACTGGAATCAAGGTAAAGATTCGTTTCGTTTTCAAAACGCCAGTAACCGAGGACGCTGGCGGAGCTTTGCGTTGGCACGCCAGCCAGTCCCGTGACAATGGCAATGACCATCAGGATACAGAAGACGCGGGCAGAAGAACAGGAAGGTTTCATTGTAGTTGGAATTTTCGACACCAGATTTGCGATTGGAGAAGACATGCCGCCCTTATGTGCCCGCCCGGCGGAAGTGAACAATACCGGCAACTTTCTAACTGTAGAATTCCTCCTTTTATTTTTCGTTGTCCTCCCCCCCCCCCTACACACACACGCGCGTGCGTCGCTCAGGCGGCGTCGCCCGTCCGGGCAGTTCTGGTCCTGTTCCGGTCCGGCATGTTACGATCCGGCAACGAAGAGCCGGGCTGCCAGGTGCTGTCCACCAGGAGATGTAGTGGCATTTCGGGCACACCTGTTTCTCCGCTGTGCAACATGCCGACGAGTATGTCCACGGCCTTGCGCCCGATGAGCAGGCTGCTCTGGCAGATGCCCGCCACGTCGCCGCCGCGCCTGGTGTCGAGGTTGGCGAAGGCGACGGTTTCGGGAATCTTCACGCCCAGCCCTTTCAGCTTCTCGTAAATCGCGGTGTGGGAAACGATCACGTCCGGACGGAATTTTTTGATGTCGGCGAGCAAGTGATCGGACGCCTCCATCCGGATGATTTTCAGCGAACGCCCGCACTCGTCTTGATACGCCCTTGCGCACCCCCAATAGGCGAAGCCCACTTTTTTGTCCCACCCCTTGTCGATGCGCAGTCCCGGACGGCGGTAGCCGAGCGCTTCGAGGTGGGAGAGCATCAGCCACATGTTGCGGAAATTGTGGCTGGTGACGACATGCAGGGCGGGCGAACACAAACTGTATCCAAACGACACGACGGAGAACCCGGCGAAATCAAAATCGATGGTCAACCCGGAGTGTGGTTGCGGGGCCAGCAACAAACCCCGGATGCCGCGATTTCCGAGCACACGACCGAGCTTCGGCAGCGGAAGCTCCTTCTCGTGAAGCCAGAACGTCTCCAGCCGGTAGCCCAGTTCCTGGGCACGTGCGCTCGCGCCCTCGAAGTATTCCCTGAACGTGTCGTTGGCCAGCAGATCATTGCGGCAAGGCCAGTTGTTGAGCCATGCGAGAGTGGCCTGGTAATGCGGCGGGCGGACCGTTTTGCGATAGGCATTGAGCGCGGTGAGGGCCGGATCGGGACGGTAACCAAGGCGCGCCGCCGACGCCTGGATTTTCTCGCGCGTCGCCTGCCGTATTTTTGAGCTATTGCGCAGCGCAAGGGCCACGGTCGTGAAATGCATGCCAACGTCGTCGGCAATATGGCGGATGGTAACGCGCGAGTTCATGAAGCGGGCCTCAGGCGTGGAGATTCTACAGTTAGAAATCAAACACAATTGTTGCCCCGGAAGAATCTGTCATTCGTGGTTCCCATGCTTTTCAGGAACAGCGCGGCAGCCGCATTTATCCTCATCGAACGCGTGAAGAATTTTCGATTTTCGATTCCCGATTTTCGATGGGGCGCTGTCTCGCCACCGGATCGCGGATGTCCCGGCTTGATTGTTTGGAAATCGAAAATCGGGAATCGAGAATCGAAAATCAACCGCGCCTGGCGTGGCGGCTTCACTCTCATCGAACTTCTTGTCGTTATCGTCATCATCGGCATTCTGGCTGCGCTCGTCATCCCCGTTGCGGGCAAAGTCCGGACTGTCGCCGCCAACGCCCAATGTGTCACCGGCCTTCGCCAGTGGGGCATCGCGATCCAGCAATACATGAACGACAACCGCGACAGACTCCCCGGTCCCGCCAACACGTACGTCATCCACACCCAGATCGGCGGCCAGACGAGCCACCTGCCCAACATTCTCGCCTCCTGGATTGGCCTTGGCGACGGAGTCCGGAGCAACCCCGATTCCAGATTGCCCGACACTTATCTTTGCAGCCTCTGGCTCAAAAAAACGCCTGACCGCAACGGCCCGTTTCTCGTGCTCAACCCCAACCCGAAGGACACCGGCGGAAACGAAATAAAATACGTCTGGGGCTACAAGGGGACAGGCACGGTCGCATCCCCGCAATATCCGGTTCATCGATACGAAGAGATCGGCGACCATTCCCGCACCATTGCGCTCAAGGACATCGACAAGCTCAATCTGTATGCAAATTCCGGTTACGACAGCAGGGTTCCCGCCGAACCCGTCCACGGACGTCATCGCAACAACCTCTACTTCGACTGGCATGTTGCCGCCACGTCCGTGAAGTGACGCCGCCGCCATCCGTTTGACGACTCCGAAGGCGCCACTGCGCATTCCGGAGGCGCGGGCTTCGCAAGCGAAGCCCCTACGCGGGATGCCGCGTGACATCAGAAATGTAACTGATGTCACGCAGCCGGGCGTAGCCCCAGACCATCGTGCTTGTGAGACGACGCATAGCGTCGCCCGGTTGGAGAGGCGGAGGGGCAAGTTCCACATCTGCGGTCCATTTCGCATCATCTGACTTCACACCGGGTCGCATCATGGCAAAATCAGGCGGACAAAAAAAATGTCACAACAGGCAACAGATCATTAACACTGTCTTCTCATGCGCATCCTCCACTACGTCGAAATCGAAAACTTCAAGCGTTTCGGTGAAATACAGCACATTGAACTGGAACACCCCACCGTGTTGATTGGCCCGAACAACTGCGGAATTCCGAAGTCGTCCTCGACGAAGCCATCGACACCAACCTCATCCTCTTTATCGACGGGAAAGCGGACAACATTGCCCGCAGAAAAGAAATCCGTTCGACCCTCGCGCTGCATGGAGCCGAGCACTACGTGAAAGCCCGCGAACGCGGCTATGTCCTGTATGTGGAAGGTCGCACCGACACCGACATGCTGCGCATCCTGGCCCAACACATCAAGCTGCTCAACTCACGGGAATCCAGTAGAGAGGAGGTAGAGAGGAAGTAGAGAGGAGGGAAAAGGGGGGGCTCCCCCACTGTCCACTTTTCGCAGACCCCCCCTCCCCCCCCCCAAACTTGCGCTTTCCACCGCCGCGCGATCTCTCCAGCCTCCGCTTTCGTGCCACGTTCCGCCCCGATTACTGCCACCTTTTCACATCTTCTTTCCGCATGGCCTTCTTCGTCGTTGCCCTCACTCCGGCGACTGCATCTGCCGCCCGGGCCGCGTCCGCTCCGCCCGATACACCGGCCGTAGCGGTCGCACGGTTCGATTTCAACACCGCGCTCTTCCTCCTCCGCAATGTCGACGCGCACCTGCCCCCCCCTCCCCCTCTGCCCGCAGCAGTCACATCCTCCCGGCGGCGTTTCCCGTCGCCCCGGAAGAAAACCCGGACGCCCCGCCGCCACCGGAAAGCGGCCGCCCGGCCCGCCGTTGTCGGATTCCTCGCGGCGCATCCGGCTCGGTCCCTCTGTGCTGATTTCGCTCGGCTGGTATGCCTCGAAAATTCACCGGGGCATCGCACGCTTCGCGCGACAGGCCAACTGGAGCCTCAACATCAGCAGCATGCGGTCGGGGCGTCCTCCGCGTGGATGGCGGGGCGACGGGATCATTTGCAGCGCCTACATGGACGCGGCGCCGGATGCGGCCATTCTCGACGCCGGCATCCCGGTCGTGCAGATCGGCAATCGCGATCACCCGGACGCGCCGCGGGTCGCATCCGACAACGCGGCGGTCGGACGCATGGCGGCGGAGTATTTTTTGCAACGCGGATTCAGGCGGTTCGCCTTTTTCCGCCGCACCGGCTCCATCGGCGAGACGATCCGCGGCGAGGCCTTTGCCGCGCGCATCCGCGAGGCCGGCGGCAAGCACTCCATGCACTGGCTCGACTGGCTGGCAGTGGCCCGTTCGCTGAAGTTGCCGGATACGGACAACGTGGACATGACCTGGCTGGCGCGGCAAATCGCGCGTCTCCCCCGCCCTGTGGCGATCTTTGCCGAATACGACGACTTCGCCATCGAGGTGCTCAACGCCTGCGTGGCCGCCCGCATCCCCGTGCCCGAGCAGGCCGCCATCCTTGGCGTGGACGACGATCCGCTGCGCTGCGAACTCGCGCCCATCCTGCTCTCCAGCATCGACGACGATCTGGAAATGATCGGCTACGAGGCCGCCGCCATGCTCGCGAAACGCCTGCGCGGTGAAACGGTGCCGGCGGCCGTGCTCATCCCGCCGCGCGGCGTCACCACGCGCCTCAGCACCGACATCCTCGCCATCGAACATCCGCTCGTCGCCTCGGCGCTCCGGCTCGTCTGGGACAACTACACGCGCCCGATCGTCGCCAAGCAGATCGCCGCGGAAATCCCGATGTCTCCGCGCCGGTTGCACGACGCGTTTCTGAAACACGTCGGCCACTCCATCTCCGACGAGATCATCCGCAAGCGCCTCGAACACGCCCGGCAACTGCTGGAGGAAACCGACAAGAAAACGCCCGAGATCGCCCACCTCTCCGGCTTCACCGACCACGACCGCATGGGCAAGATCTTCAAACGTGTGCTCGGCATGACACCCGGCACCTGGCGCGACCGGTTCAGGGACGACGCCGCTCGCAAGTAGCGTCGCGGCGCGCGCGCTCCTGCCCGCGGTCCTGCGCAACGCCGGTCATGAAATCACCGATACACCGTCCCCGGTCCGGCTGGTGCGCGCCCGCGTGGTTTGGCCCTGCACGAATTCGCCCTCGACCATCAGGATGCGCGGCACGCGGGGGATGCCGCGTTCGTTGGAAGTCATCAGCGAGATCAGCAGATCCACGCCGGCCGCGCCGACCTGCGGCGAGTTCTGGTTGATGCCGGTAATCTTGCGCTCCGCCATCGCCGGCACGAGGTCCACGTTGGCCAGCCCGATGTCACGCGGCGTGCGCAAGCCCAGCTCCGCCAGCCAGCGCTCCACCTCCGGTCCTACGGTGACAACTACATCCGGTTTTTCCGCCTCCAGCCATCGGGCGAACCGCTCGCGCGTCCAGTCGGCGTGTAACAAAAATGGCACTACCGGCCAGCCCGGCAGCGCCGCCGCATCCGACATGAACCCGCCGCGCCAGTTGTGGCGCACGCGGTTGTTCTGGTCCTCCTCCATCGCGAACCCGATCCGCCGGTAGCCCCGCCGGCACAGCTCCGCCACCAGCAGTTGCATGGACTGGAACTGGTGGTTGCAGGCGCGGCAGAGCGGCGGCTGTTCCATCGAGTAGCCAAGCGCCACCACGGAAAAGCAGTGCCAGCAAAAATCGTCGAACAGCGGACGGATTTTGGGCAACGGCGACACGATCACGCCATTGATGCCCCGATTGTGAATGACCTCGCCGAGCCGTCGCACGCTCATGTTTTTTTCGGTCGGCCAGAATTCTTCCAGTCGATACCCGCATTCGCCGGCGCGGCGAAAGGCGCCGTCACGATAGGCGAGATGGGTTGGCGAATCCCTGAATGCGGTGACGTAGGCGATTGTAGTCGGTTGATGACTACGCCTGCGCGCCCGGATGCTGCCCATCACGCGGGCCACCTCGGGGTCCGGACGGTAACCGAGTTGTTCCGCGTGGAGCCGGATGCGCTCGCGCGTCGCCTCCGGAATCGAGGCATGGTTCCGCAACGCCAGCGACACGGTCATCCGCGTCACTCCCGCCGCCTTTGCCACGTCCTTGAGCGATATGCGCGGGACAGCCGGCGCATCCGCCGTCGCAGTCTTGTGTTTCCGGGTCACGGGAAGGGAGGTTCTAAAAATTAACTACAGAGGCACAAAGACACAGGGAAATACATAAAACGGGAGAGAGAGTTGGTTGGGAAGATTGGCCGTCCATGAAGGCTTGTTTTCCGCAAAAGCAGCCTTCCGTAAATGCCAATCATGCTTGCCCAATGGAGATAACCGGGGGGGGGGGGGAGGGGGAATGTGAAGGAGTGTGGCGCGGGAGCGCCGATGGCCAATACCATCTCTCTTCTGTTTCCTCCGAAGACGTCGAAGAACCCACAACATTGAGCTGCACAACCCACACAACGACGCTCTTCGCGCTTTCTTTGGAGGGTTGCATTTGCCCGATGTTGACCTTGAAAATACGCCACAAATTTAAAGAGCGCTTTAATTATGCAGGCATTCATTATGCAGACATCCGACGCATCCCTTCAAGACCGCTGGCTCGCCGCCTCTCTCGGCGAAAAACTGCAACGCCCCTACGTTCACATTTTGTTCGGCGCACGGCAAACGGGGAAATCCACGCTGCTCGGAACGCTTTTGCCGGACGACACCCTTGTCATCAATCTCGCCGCGCCGGAGGAACGCAACCGGCACCTCGCCGATGCCGGACTGCTCGCCCGCCAGTGTCTGGCGTTGCCGCGCCGGGAAACACCGCAATTTGTCCTCATTGACGAGGCGCAAACCGTCCCCTCCGTCTTCGACGCCGTGCAATCGCTTTACGATGCGGACAAGGCGCGCTGGCGTTTTGTCCTGTGCGGCAGTTCCGCGCGAAAGTTGCGGCAGAGCGGCGCCAACCTGCTTCCCGGTCGCAGCATCCTGCATCATCTTGAGGCGCTCACGCTCGCCGAACACCCCGCGCCGCAAACTGCCGCCACCGCCGCCGCCGCGCTAACGGGCAACGCAGGGGGGGGGGGGGGGGGTGGAGGGGGTGAGCCCCCGCCGTTGCCCTTGGGCGGGGCGGGGGGGGGGGGGGGGCCGCCCCCGGC
>JAISAX010000513.1 GCA_031266495.1 Opitutaceae bacterium | reverse complement strand
GCACAGGGTCTTGTGCCCGCCAAACACGGTCTTGAAGGCCAGGTCGTTCTTCGGATTCAGATATCGCGACATGTTGGTTAACGGGTTTGGTTTGAAAATGGATACGGGTTGATGACGGCTGGGCTCGACACTGGTGGCACTGGCGTTGCTGGCTGCGGAAACGTGTCCGGCCTCGGGATGAATCTCAACCGCGAAGTTCCGCTCCCGCAAGCGCCGCCGCTGATCCGGCCGCCCTAATGCCGGGATCAACCGCCGCTTATTTTCGCGGACATTCCCCGCCGTCGCGAAAAAAGGCCTGCCTCGCCCCGTCGTTTGCTGCCAGGGTGGACGACCATTGACCTTTCCGCCGGGCGGCACCGACCAAACACCGCTGTCCCGGTCCATCAACACAACCATCCCGTATCCGCACCGCAACCGACCGCACCGCAACCGACCGCACCGCAACCGCACAGCAACCGACCGCAACCGCACCACCATGGCCACGCCCGCATTCACCTACCAGGACACCTTCCCCCTCGGCGCCGACGACACCGAATACCGTCTCATTTCCCGCGAGGGCCTTTCCTCCGCCAACCTCGATGGGCTGGAAATCCTCAAGGTCGAGCCCGAAGCCCTCGCCTACCTCGCCCGCGAGGCCTTTCGCGACGCCTCCTTCCTCCTGCGCGAAAAGCACCTCAGGCAAGTCGCCGCCATCCTTGACGACCCCGAGGCCTCGGCCAACGACCGTTACGTGGCGCTCACCCTCCTCAAGAATGCCGAAATCTCCGCCGAAGGCATCCTGCCCTTCTGCCAGGACACCGGCACCGCCACCATCGTCGGCAAAAAAGGCCAGCAGGTCTGGACCGGTGCCGACGACGCCGAATGGCTCTCGAAAGGCGTTTACGAAACCTACACGAAGGAAAACCTCCGCTACTCGCAGACCGCCCCGCTCGACATGTACCGGGAGACCAACACCGGCACCAACCTCCCCGCCCAGATCGACCTCTACGCCACGCCGGGCGCCGGGTACAAATTCCTCTTCGTCGCCAAGGGCGGCGGCTCCGCCAACAAAAACTTCCTCTTCCAGGAAACCAAGGCCCTCCTCAACCCGAAGAGCCTCGAAAAGTTTTTTACCGAAAAGCTCGCTTACCTCGGCACCGCCGCCTGCCCCCCCTACCACCTCACCTTCGTGATCGGCGGCACCAGCGCCGAGACTTGCCTCAAGACCGTCAAGCTCGCCTCCACCAAATACTATGACGCGCTCCCCACCTCCGGCAACGAACACGGCCGCGCCTTCCGTTGCCTCGAAACCGAAAAAATGGTCCTGCGCATCGCGCAACAAAGCGGCATCGGCGCGCAATTCGGCGGCAAGTACTTCGCGCTCGACGTGCGCGTTGTCCGCCTCCCCCGCCACGGCGCGAGTTGCCCCGTCGGCATGGGCGTCTCCTGTTCCGCCGACCGCAACATCAAGGCGAAGATCGACAAAAACGGCATCTGGCTCGAAAAACTCGAAACCAACCCCGGCCGCTTCATCCCCGCCGCCCACCGCCAGATAAAAGACGACAACGTCGTCCGCGTGGACCTCAACCAGCCGATGGAAAAAATCCTCGCCACCCTGACAAAACTCCCCGTGACGACCCGCGTGCTCCTCAACGGCCCCCTCGTGGTCGCGCGCGACATCGCCCACGCCAAACTCAAGGAACGCGTCGATGCCGGCCAGGGCCTGCCCGATTACATAAAAAACCACCCCGTCTATTACGCCGGCCCCGCGAAGACGCCGAAGGGCTACGCCTCCGGCAGTTTCGGCCCCACGACCGCCGGCCGCATGGACAGCTACGTCGAACTCTTCCAGTCCCTCGGCGGCTCGAAAGTAATGCTCGCCAAGGGCAACCGCAGCAAGGCCGTGACCGACGCCTGCAAAAAGCACGGCGGCTTCTATCTCGGCTCCATCGGCGGCCCTGCGGCGATTCTGGCGAAGGAGAACATCAAAAAAGTGGAACTCCTCGAATATCCCGAACTCGGCATGGAAGCCGTCTGGAAGATCGACGTCATTGATTTCCCGGCCTTCGTGCTCGTGGACGACAAGGGCAACGACTTTTTTGTACAAAACGCCGCCTGTGCCTGTGCCGCCGCCTGCGCCGCTGCCAACGCTACCGCCAACGCCGCCGCCGCCGCCGCCGCCGCCGCGAAGCCCGCGGTGAAATAACTGAAGGGCACTTTGAAAAACTCCTTTTTCCAGACAAACGAACCAACCGCGAATAGACGCGAATGAACGCGAATGTTTTTCAAGAAGACCTGCTCTTGTTCAACAAAGTTATCTTCTTTCCGGATTCGCGTCTATTCGCGTCCATTCGCGGTTAAAACGACTTTTTCAAAGTGCCCTGAAGTTACGCGAAAGACAACGTAAGGAACCGTAATGAAATAAACAGGGCAAAGATGCGCCGGGATTGAAGAGCGAACCAGGGAACTGACGAGGGAGTTTACCGGATTGGGAATAAATGACCGGGGCAGCGACGCTGGCTCGCTCTTCAAGACCAGGCAAATTTGCTCTGTTTATTTCATTACGGTTCCTAACCCGGATATTTCAAACGTGGACAGGAAAAAGTAATCGGAGAGAAGGGTAGCGTGTTTTTGGTGGGTAATTGGAGGCGCATGGGACGCACGAGGCAAGTGTGGGGTGATTTGGGGCG
>JAISAX010000957.1 GCA_031266495.1 Opitutaceae bacterium | reverse complement strand
GAACGGGATCCTGAACGGGGCCGGACTGGCGGTTTGGGGTGGTTTGGGGCAAAAAATGCCTGTTGCCCCCAAAAATCCGGACTTTCCCCCGCAGGGGAAGGGCCGGGCTGGACGCAAAGGAGGGTTTCCCCCGCGGGGGAAACGGCAAACCGGTTGCCGGGCAGGCTTTCCCCCGCGGGGGAAACCCCAAACGGGCGGACGGACAGGGTTTCCCCCCGGGGGGAAAGTCCAGACGGGACGCCGGGCAAGGTTTCCCCCGCGGGGGAAAGCCCCGACGGGGGGCCGGGCAGGCTTTCCCCCCGGGGGGAATGGACAAAATGGACTAGACGTGAATCGGCATGGGCGGGAGCAGACAAACGCGTCACGAGGACGCATCCCGGCCACTTCGGGGAGGGGTCAGTAAAAGCCTGCGCCACTCCGATCCGTCACCACAGACACTTTTCCCCTGTCGGCGACGCCGCACCTGTGCCACAGTGGGCGGCATGAAACCCGCCACCACCACACGACAAACCCGACTCCGTTCCCGTCACCATCCCGCCGCCACCGCCACGGCAGCAGCAGCAGCAGCAGCGTTTTTTCTTCCGATCCTCCTCCCCGCCGCCGCCGCCACTCCGCCGGACGCGCACGCCGCAGGCACGGCCCTCACCATTTACAACCAGGGTTTTGCCGTGGTCCGCGAGACCCTGCCGCTCGACCTGAAAAAAGGCGTCACCGACATCGCCTTCCCCGACGCCACGCTCCTGCTCGAACCCGATTCCGTCGTCCTGCGCGACTCCGCCTCCGTTGGCAAAATCCCCTTCAGCGTGCTCGAACAGAGCTACCGCGCCGAAACCGCCTCGACCGGACTCATGCTCTCGTTCTTCGAAGGCAAGGAACTCGATTTCATCGTCCGCGACCACGACGCCAGGGAATACACCGTGCGCGGCAAAGTCATCCGCAGCGGCTACACGCCCGGCGGCGGCGGGGATCGGGACCGGGACCGGGACAGACAGGAAACCCCCATCATCGAGACCGACGGCAAGCTCCGCTTCTCGCTCCCCGGCGAACCCCTCTTCCCGGCCCTTGCCGACGACGCGCTCCTGCGTCCCACGCTCGGCTGGAAAATCGGCTCGCCCGACGCCGCCCGCGTAAACGCCGAACTCGGTTACGTCACCGGCGGCTTCTCCTGGCAAGCCTCCTACAACCTCATCGCCCCCGAAAAAGGCGACACCCTCGACATCGTCGCCTGGGTGACGATCCAGAACAACTCGGGCAAAACCTTCACCGACACCGCCGTCAAACTCCTCGCCGGCGACGTCAACAAGATCCAGCCCGAACGCGCCAACGCCCGCCTGGCCAGAGGCATGGTCATGGACATGGCGATGGCCACCGCTCCGCAAGTCACCGAAAAATCCTTCGACGAATTCCACCTCTACGCGCTCGCCCGCCCCGTCACGCTCCGCAACCAGGAGACCAAACAAGTCGAACTCTTCCGCACCACCGACGTCAACGCGCCCGCATTCTACGTTTATAACGGCGCCGCCGGCATCGGTCTCGTTGACCGCAGTGCCAGCGCTGTCACCGCCAACTACGGCCGCACGCAGAGCACCAAGAAGGTCAACGTGTACCGCGAGTTCAGGAACACGAAGGAAAACAACCTCGGCCTGCCCTTCCCCAAGGGACGCGTGCGCTTCTACCGTCAGGACGACGCCGACGGACGCATCGAATTCACCGGCGAGAACACCATTGCCCACACCGCCAGCGGCGAGACGGTGAAACTCTACACCGGAGACGCCTTCGACATCATCGGCGAGCGCAAGCAGACCGACTTCACGCTCACCAACCGTCAGGATTCGGCGGAAGAGGCCTTTGAAATAAAAATCCGCAACCGCAAAAAAGAGCCAATCGAGGTGCGCATCACCGAAGCCCTCTTCCGCGGAGTCAACTGGCAGATCATCGCGAAGAGCGACGAGTTTGAGAAAAAGGACGCCCGCCACATCGAGTTCCGCGTCACCGTCCAGCCCGACGAGGAAAAGGTCGTCACCTACCGGGTAAAGTACGACTGGAAGTAACCGTGACGCCGGGGAGGCTCCCCCTCCCCCCCCCCCCCCGCTCCTTGACGTCCGGGAACCGCTAAAGAACGCTAAATGACGCTAAAGAACTGATGCCCGGTGTTACGTGAATCGTCCCCTCCCTCCATTTTTAGCGTTCTTCAGCGTCCTTTAGCGGTTCCAACTGCTGAATCCAGGAAGGCTCCTCGCAGCGCCGCCAGCAACGCGCAAAAATCCTCCGGCAACGGCGCCCGCAACAACAACTCCGCTCCCGTCGCCGGATGCCGGAAACGGATGTGTTCCGCGTGCAACATCACGCGCTGCGGACGCGCCGCGCCCGCCACCGCCTCCAGCCCCGGGTCGGGTTTCCAGCCGTAGGTCGAATCGCCGAGCAGCACATGCCCGAGCGATTTCATGTGCACGCGGATCTGGTGCGTGCGCCCCGTGTGAATGTGACACCGCACCAGCGCCGCCAACGGCGGAAACGCCTCCTCCACCTTCCAGTCCGTGCGCGACGGACGCCCGCCCTCGCCGGTCGTCATCCGGTGGCGGTGCACCGGATGCCGGGCGATTGCCCGGTCCACCGTGCCGCTCGCCTGTCGCGGCACTCCGGATACGAGCGCGAGATATTCCTTGTGCAGGTGCCGGCCCGCGAACTGCTCCGCCAGCCCGCGGTGGGCGGCGTCCGTTTTTGCCACGACAATCACCCCGGACGTTTCCCGGTCGAGCCGGTGCACGATCCCCGGCCGCTCCACCCCCCCCACCCCGCTCAGCCCGCTCAATCCGCTCAGCCCGCCGCCGCCGCCGCCACCGCCCTCCGTCGCGTTGCGCGCGCAGTGTCCGAGCAAGGCATGCACCAGCGTGTCCTCGCCCGTGCCCGATCCCGGATGCACGACCATGCCGGAAGGTTTGTTCACCGCGAGGAGGTGCTCGTCTTCGTAAAGGATAGCGAGCGGGATGTCCGCCGGACGCAATTCCGACGGACGCGTTTCCGGATGCGAAAACACCAGCACATCCCCGGCGCGCACCTCGTCCTTTTTGTCCAGCACCCTGACGCCGTTACCGCCGCCGCTCCCGCCGCTGCCCGCGACGCGACGCACCAAGCCGGCATCGAACGCCCGCTGCCACGCCACGCGGCTGTGTTCGGGAAACGCCGCCGCGAGAAACTTGTCCGCCCGTTCGCGCCGCACCGTTTCCGGCACGGTACACATGGCTTCACCGTTCCCGACGGCGGGGTCGGTGGGGGCGGCGGCTGGATTTTTGTCGGAGGCATTGGACATGCGATGCGACCGCCCACCCTGGCCGTCCGAAGCGCCGGATTCCAGTCCTGCTTTCGCCAAACCGCCTCTCGTTCGCTACCCCCGCCGCCACGCGCGCGGCGACTGGCCGAAGACGCGCCGGAACCAGTTGGAAAAATGCGACGCGCTACAAAAACCCAGCTCCCAGGCGATCTGCTTCAGGCTCACGTCGCTATGCCTCACGCGATACCCGGCCTCGCTGCGCCGGTAGTGTTCCCGCAGTCGCCGCGGCGTCGTGCCGAGTTCGCGCACGAAAAGCTGTTCGAGATGCCCCGGGCTCAGCCCGACTTCCCCCGCCAGCCGCGCCACCGCGTACCTTTCATGCAGCGGCGCCTCCGTCAACCGCTCCAGCGCCCGCGCCACTTTCGGGTGTCCCCGCCGCCTCCCCCCCGCCTTCCCTCCCGCCCCTTCTCCCGCCCTTTCCTCTTCCGATGTCACCCCGGCCACCCGCCGCACCTCCATGCAGACAGCAGCCCACTCCAGCGCCCGCGCCCCGATCCGCGCCGCCTCCGCAGGCGGCATGGCGCGATGGGCCAACCCGGCCATCGCCGTCGGCGCATGGGCTTCCACGAGATCGATCAACGCCCGCGCCGCCCGCTCCAGTTCGGGATGCCGCGCCGCTTTCACGACAAACGGCGCATGACGCCACACCGCCTCTCCGTCCGCCGGCACGCGCAAGCTGACCGACACCAGCTCCGCCGCCGGGCTGAAATCGTGCTTCTGGAACCGTCCGCAAAAAAACACCCATTCGCCCCGCCGCACCGTCAGCACCGTGTCGTCGGAAACGAGCCGCACCCGCCCCCGCGTGATCAGCCAGGCCGTCATGCGCTGCGTGCGCATCTCCAGGGAATGCCGCACCTGCGCGCCCACCCGTCCCGCATATGCCCAGACCAGCGCCGGCAACAACGCCTGCCATTCCCGGAACGGACGCACCGCCGCGCCTCCCGCACCTGCGGCAAGCGCGAGGCCGGAAACGCGGTCCGGAACCCGGACATGGGCGGGGGCTTTCATCGTACCGGTGACTTTTGCAACTTTTTATAAAACGCCTGCAACACTGTTTCCTGCCCCGCCCCTCCGTTTTCCGGCAGGATGGGCGGACTCCGGGGTCCGGACTCTGAAATCTGAAATCTGGAGTCTGGAATCCGGACTCCGGAGTCCAAACCGGGAAGCGCGTTCAATCGCGCGCCCGCGCACAACGCACACACACAACCTCGCCACCATGAAAACCACCGCAGCCACCGCCACCACCACCGCCGCCACCACCACCGCAGCAGCAGCCGCAGCCACCACCGCGCCCGCCGCCTTCAGCGAACCCGCCCGCGAGTTGCCCGTCCTCGACGAGGCCGACGTCCTCGTCCTCGGAGCCGGTCCCGGAGGCGTGGCCGCCGCCGTCGCCGCGGCCCGCAACGGCGCCCGCGTCATCCTCGTGGAGCGTTTTGGCACCTTCGGCGGCACCTGGACCACCGGCCACCTCGGCGCGATCATGCCCTTCCCGTACGTGCGCGGGCTCTTCGCCGAGATCGCCGACCGCCTCCGCGCCGAATCCGCCTGGCTGTCCGGCAAAAACGACTACGGCGCCGGCGCCACCTACGACATCGAGACCATAAAAATCATCCTCGACCGCCTCGTTGCCGAAACCGCCAACATCCGCCCGTATTTTTTTGCCCAGGTCGCCGGCGTATTTCGCGAAGGCAACCGCGTGCGCGGCGTCGCCATCGAATCGAAGCAAGGCCGCCACGCGCTCGCCGGCCAGTTTTTGATCGACGCCACCGGCGACGGCGACGTCAGCGTGCTCGCCGGCGTCCCCTCCACGCAAGGCCGCGACAGCGACCACGGCTGCCAGCCCATGACGATGATCTTCACGATGGACGGAGCCGACGACGCCCGCGCACTCGCCTACAAAAAAGAAGACCCCTCCTTCACCCGCGCCTGGCGCGCCGCCAGGGAGCGGGGCGAGATCACCGTGCCGCGCGAGGACGTGCTCCCCTTCAACATGCCGCGCCCCGGCCAGTGGAGCTTCAACGTCACCCGCATCATCAACCGCGACCCCACAAACCTCCTCGACGTCACCGAAGCCATGCTCGAAGGCCGCCGCCAGGTGGCCGAAGTCGTGACGTTTCTCCGGAAACACATCCCCGGCTACGAAAACGCGTACCTCTCCGGCATGGCGCCGCACATCGGCGTGCGCGAATCGCGCCGGATCAAATGCGACTACACGATCACCGCTGACGACATCATCAAAGTCCCCGCCTTCGACGACTGCATTGCACGCGGCAACTGGTTTATCGACATCCACAACCCCTCCGGCGAAGGCACCGAGCGCATCCACCCGCCGGCCGGCAAGTGGTACGAAATCCCCTGGCGCAGCATCCGGGCGCAGGGCGTGGAAAACCTCCTCGTCGCCTCGCGATGCATCGACAGCACGCACGAGGCGCACGCGGCCATCCGGATAACGCCGCAAGTCGTGGCCATCGGCCAGGGCGCGGGCACCGCGGCGGCGCTCTGCGTCAAAAAAAATCTCGCCAGCACCCGCGCCCTCGACGCCACCGAACTGCGCCGCACGCTTCGCGAGCAGGGCGCGTTTGTGTAGGAGTGGCCCGGGAATCCTGACGCTTCGCTAATGAAGAATGGAGAATGGGCCGATCCCGGCGGAAACCGAAGCTCCTGCACCTCATTCTGCATTCTGCATTCTTCATTAGCGAAGCGTCACGTGGCACGGGCTTCCAGCCCGTGGACGTTGCCACACCGCGTTGCCACACGCCTCCGTGCGTGTGGAGCGACGGGACGCCGCCGCTCCATCAAGACAGTTCCCGGCCTCTCTATCACGAGACGAGGGCGAGAGGGATGCGCGCGGAGCGCACGGTGGTTGGACGGCGGACATTACGGGCGTCTTCAGGAGAAGACGTCTTCGAGGATCACGGCGTCGAGGATACGCTCGCTCCACGCTTCCAGTTCTTCGGTCGAGGCATGAGTCAGCCGTTCTCTCACCCATCCGGGCAAATCTCCGAACCGACGCCGCAGCAGACGCTGCAAGACAAACATCTCGCCTTCCTGGCGACCCTTCTGCCTGCCTTCTTCGAGGCCTTCCTGGAGGCCTTCTTCGCGACCCAGACGTTCGATGCTCGTGATGTAAGGCATGGTTTTTTCCTTTTCGTAATTTACCAGGTCCTGCCGGAAAGCAAGTTCCAACTCTCGCGGCAAAGTGATCAGCCAGTCGATCAACCGGAAAAGTTCAAGGATGTCCTGCTTGCGCATGCCCCACAACCCCTCCTCGTACACCGATGGTTTCCATCCCTTCCTCGTGTCGGCCAGAATCGCCATGCTCACCGTGCGTCGTCCGAACCGGTCCACAATCCGGTGGTGATACTGATACATCCTCAAGGCCAGGCCATCCTCGGGTTGTCCCTGCACCTCCAGGTGCAACAGGATCACCTCCGCCTCCCCGTCATCCCTCCACACCTTGACCAGCTTGTCCACCCTCTGCCGCCCCAGTTCGCTGTCGCGTGTTATCTGCTGCAACTCCTGGTCGAGAAATTCCGGCTTCCTTTTCCAGTCAATGCCCCTGGCTACCTCCGGAAAACACAACCCGAGGAACGGTCTCAAATAGATTTCCAACGCCTCCTTCCAGGCTCCGTCGTAGTCGGTCGTACATTCTTTCCTGTTTCCCATCGATCTCGACAAAACGCCATTCGCGCCTCCCGTCCAGGCTTCTTTTTTGCGCCTCTTCGCGCTTCCTCGCGGCTGCGTCATGTCCGCCGCCGCTGCCGCAGTCGCAGCAGCCGCCGTCCGCCGTCCGCCGCCCCGAACGCGTCATCCTCTCCGCGTTGCCCGAAGCGGAGCCTGGCGTCGTTTCCGGCGCCCGCCCACCCCGCGTCCCCCGCAATCATGGGCTGGAAGCCCATACCACCTGGCGGCGCTGCGCGCCGTCACCCCATGCACATTGTTTCCGGCCGGGAAAGTCGAGGCACGGGGCTCCCTCCGCTCATGCGCGGGTGCGGCGGCTCCGACGTGCCCACATTGCAATGACAAGTATCAACAATCCCATCGCGGCAGCATAGGTGCCCGGCTCTGGCACGGCCGCAAGGCTGGACAGCGACACTATACGAAAACCGAGCTTGAGGTCCTCGTTGGCGGGGTCGAAGTTGGGGCGCGCCAAAGAGGCGAGGTTGTCACCGCTGCTGAGGAACGCACCGCCCCGCAACCCACGGGCAGTACCATTCATAATAGTATCGTTCCACTCCCAGACGTTGCCGCCCTGCTGGTACGTTCCATAAAACGAATCCGCTCCGGACACCAGGTCGTAGTGGTTCACGTCCGCAATACGGTCTCCATTGCCCAGCGAGCCATTGGAGAACGCATAGCTGTCGTTGTCCCAGTAGTTCGCCGTGCCGCCGTTCTCGTTTGTGCCTGAGACCGGCGTGCCCGTCACCGGATACTGCCGATACGTGCCGACGTCGTTGTAATAGGCGGCTTTATACCACTCGTCCTCGCTCGCTACCGCCCACAGTGTGCCGGGGATCTCATCCAGTGTCCGCGTCACCGTGGTTCCGTTGCTCGGTTCCGCGGTTCCTCCGAGGAGGTTGTACACCCCCGTCTCCGTGCCTCCCGTCGTCAGCCAGTTCGTGAACCTCATCGCATCGTAAAACGACACGTAGTTCACCGGTTTCAGCTCGTACCCCGTTTTCACCACATAGGCGGTGCCGCTCCACGTGATGCCGCCGTAGGCGTTGCTGTTCATGTTGCTGTTGTAGAGCGCGAGGGTGTTCGCTCCGGTGCTGTCCACCGCATTCAGGAACGCCGCATACTGCGCGTTCGTCACCTCGTACTTGCCGATCTGGTACTCGTAGCTTACCGCTCCGTAGCCGGTGCCGTCCGCCGCGTTGCCGGCATCGCCGACCTTCACCATTAGCGTGGGATCGGTCAGGTAATCGGTGCCGACGGCGGCAGCATCCCGGGCCGTCGCGGCCCCCAACGTGAAGGCAGCGGCGACTAGTACCCCATAACCTTGATTTTTTCGGATGCATTTCCTCTGTCCCTGGAGAGATGCGAAATTTCGAGCGTTATGAGGTACTAGCGCGGCGGCGTAGCTGGTTTTTTGTTCTGTCTTTGTCTTTTGTGGTGTCTTCATGAAGAAGGAAAATTCGGGGGGGGGAATTTCAGTTTTTCAGCGTTTCAGTTTTCAGCGTTTCCCGCCGTCAGGGGATGATGACGGAGTAGATGGGGCTCCAGGAGCCCTTGGCGCCGTTGGGGGCTTCCCAGCGGAAGGCGATGTAGAGCGTCTTGCCGCGCTCGCTCTCCTTGAACGTGAGCTTGAGGGGGCTGCGCGTGTCGAACGCCGAACGGGTCAGTTGTTCGATGTCGGTCGGCGGGGTGTCGAGGATCGCGTGGACGGCCTCCGTGCCGTGCATGCGGGGGGCCTTGGCCCGGCTGCTGCTGCCGCGCACGCGGATGTGCGCAGCGATCTCGCGCAGGATGCTCGTGTCGAACGAGGGTTCGGGGTAATCGTCCGGCGGCACGATGGGCGTGTGGCCTCCCTTGAGCGGCGGCAGGCCGAGCAACTGACGATCTCCATTGGTGAGGTCGTCGTTGCCGGTCACGTAGCGGCGCAGGAACTTGCGGATGGCGGCTTCGTACGCCTCGCGGGCGTCGTCCTTGTTGCTGATCGCCACGCTGGTCCGCGTCGCCGGGTTGCTCACGGTGGCCCAAGTATCGAGCCAGCGGGGCTGCGCGTCTGTGAGCGGATCCAGTTGCGCCAGGGTGATGCCCAGTTTGGGCAACATGCCGGGCAGCGTCACCATCAGGTTTCCCTGAAAGAGGTGAAAATCTTCGTCCTTGCGGGGGATATTGTCGTGATCGTTCATAGGTTACGGAAAAAAGGAAACGGGCGCGAAGGCGGGCGCGGCGACCCGAACGGGGGCCGGTACGGCGGGGAGGAGGGGTTCCCCGGAAGAAGCGGGGAACCCCCCGGAGGTTGCGGGGAATCCCCCGGAAGAAGCGGGGGTATCCCCGGAAGTCGCGGGGAGGTCCCCGGAGGTTGCGGGGATACCCCCGGAGGTCGCGGGAATATCCTCGGAAGAAGCGGGAGGTTCCCCGGAAGTTCCGGGGAACCTGCCGGAGATGGTGGGGAAGCGGGCGGGACGCCCGCGCCACTCCAGACGGGCTACGCCACGGCCATTAGCCTTTGGCTGCGGGCTGCGGGCTGCGGGCTGCGGGCTGCGGGCTGCGGGCTGCGGGCTGCGGGCTGCGGGCTGCGGGCTGCGGGCTGCGGGCTGC
>JAISAX010000370.1 GCA_031266495.1 Opitutaceae bacterium | reverse complement strand
GTCCGCACCGACCTGGGCTCCGAGTTCGACGGCGACACCGTCCACTACCGCCCTGACGGCTTTCACCGCTCCATCACTTCCCTGGGCGCTCTCCATCGCTTCAACCCTCCCGCTCGCCCCAACTCCAACGCCGACGTCGAAAGCTCCCACTCCACCATCGAACCCGAGTTCTTCGACCTCGAACTCTTCCTCGACACTGCCTCCTTCATCGCCTCCGCATCCACCTACCCGCACTTCTTCAACTTCGCCCGCAAAAACCGCTCCCGTTCCAACCTCGCTCCGGCCGATTTCCTCGCCATGCGCTCTCCTCTCCTTCCCCCACGCATCCTCCTTCTCCCTCCCGTCTTCCTCGACTCTCTCTTGGGTCAAGTTCTGTCTGGTCCTCCCGAAACCGTGAAATCCGGAAGATGTATTACGGGTTTTTTGCGCAACCCCTTGAATGGCAATAAAAGTAACGACATTCATGCCGGAGTTGCAAGATGGCGGGCCATCGCCGTCAAAAGGTCTCGACATGCCTGCCTGCTATATCCATCGACTTGCATAAACCATCGCTCTTTTCGGGGAACGGCGGCGTTTTCCTTCCGGGAATGAACTCTACCATGACAAAGAACTATCTGCCACAAAACGTGTTCGAGGCTGCGTGCGACCGTTTGCGCTACGTCTGCGACCATTTCGAAAACATCTATGTATCATTCAGCGGGGGGAAGGACAGCGGCGTGCTCCTGAACCTGGCGATCGACATCGCCCGCGAACGGGGCCGCCTGCCCGTGCAGGTGCTGGTCATCGACCACGAGGCCCAGTACCGGCACACGGTCGATTACATCATGCGCATGGTGAGCCGGCCGGAGGTAAAGGTCTGGTGGGTGTGCCTGCCCCTCCGCCTGCGCAACGCCGCCGGCCGGTCCCGGTCGCACTGGCTGTGCTGGGACCCCGACTGGCGCGGCGAGTGGGCGCGCGATTACCCTGACCACCCCGGCGTCATCACCGACCCGGCGTATTTCCCGTTTTTTCGCGAGGGCATGGCGTTCGAGGAATTTGCCCTCGCCTTTGGCCAATGGCTGGGCGGCGACAGGGATACCGCCTGCCTGACGGGCATCCGGGCCGACGAGAGCCTCGACCTCTTTCGCGCCATCAGGTCGCCCGCCCGGGCCACCTTTGGCGGCAAATCCTGGAGCACCGCGATCACCGGTCGCCTCTGCAATTTTTATCCGCTTTACGACTGGCGCGTCCGCGACATCTGGATCGCCAACGGCAAGCGGCGCTACGACTACAACCGCGTTTACGATGTCATGCACGAGGCCGGGGTTTCCCTGCACCGGCAGCGCCTCTGCCAGCCTTGCGGAGATGACCGGCGCGAGGGGCTGCACCTGTTCAAGATTCTCGAGCCCGGCACGTGGGCGAGGATCGTGCACCGCGTGGAAGGCGCTGGCGCTGGTGCCGGCGACCGCGACACCGGGGCCGGGGCCGCTCTGGCCGGCCATGCCGGTGCTTTCCCCGGGGAGAGGGAGCGGGCGCGCGAAAGTACCGCCTGTCCGGAGGCGCCCGCGCCCGGGCAATGATCCCGTCATGAGATCGTCATGACCTGACCGGCGCCGGGCGGGCGGCGCGGTTCCTCAGTCGCCGAAGCAGATGTTGATGCGCCTGGCGACCTCGACGAGGTAGCTTTCGGGGTCAACGGTCTTGAGTCGTTTTATCGCCTCGGCGAGGGGCACGGAGACCATGCGGCCGTTTTGATACGAGACCATTTGGCCGAATTCGCCCGCCTTGATCATGTCGAAGGCCTTCACGCCGTATTGCGAGCCGAGGATGCGGTCGGTGGCGCCGGGCGGGCCGCCGCGCTGGACGTGGCCCAGAATCGTGAAGCGGATGCCTTCCTCGATGCCCGTGGCGCGCAGTTCGTTGGCGAAGCGCTCCGCCGCGCCGCCGGGTTTCACGCTCAGGTTGGCGTGTTTTTGTTCGCCGGGCGCGGTGCCGCCGCCCCTGGGCATCGCGCCCTCGGCCACGGCGATGACGGCGAAGCGCTTGCCGCCGTCGAAACGCCGGTCAAGAAACGCTTTTATTCTGGCGATGTCGTAGGGGATTTCGGGGATGAGGCAGACTTCCGCCCCGCCGGCGATGGCGGCGTGCAGGGCGATCCAGCCGGAGTGTTTTCCCATCAGTTCGACGATGTGGATGCGGTTGTGGCTTTCGGCTGTGCTCACGAGGCGGTCCACGGCCTCCGTGGCCACGTCCACGGCGGACTGAAACCCGAACGTCACGTCGGTGGCGTCGAGGTCGTTGTCGATGGTCTTGGGGATGCCGATGAGGGGCAGCCCTTTTTCGAAAAGTGCCTGTGACATGTGCTGCGAGCCGTCGCCGCCGATGTTCACGATCGCGCAAAAGTTCCCGTATTGGCAGAGGCGCACCATGTCGTCGGAGCGGTCGATGTAGCGGACGGAGCCGTCAGGCTGGCGCACGGGCCAGTTGAACGGTCCCGACTCCTTCGTGGTGCCGATGATCGTGCCGCCCTTGACGTGGATGCCCGACACGGTCTGGCGGGTGAGCGGGACGAGGTTTTGCGGCACGGAGAGCAGTCCGTTGAACGACTGCCGGCTCGCCCACACTTCCCAGCCCGGTTCGTTGGTGGCGGCCTTCACGAAGGCGCGCAGGACGGCGTTGAGTGCGGGGCAGTCGCCGCCGCTTGTCGCTACTAAAATCTTTTTTGGCATGGCTGATAAAGAAGGGAGGCGGGGGGAGAGTGAAACAACGCGGTTGCCAGACGCAAGCGTCCACGCGTGTGATGCGCGTGTGTGACGCTGAACACACCAGAAATTGAGCTATCAAAAAAGGGCAATAATTCTGGAAAAGGCGGCAAAGGCGGACGGGGTGGATTGCATGGGTGGAGGAATGGCGGGGGGGGGCGTGCGTTGTTCCGTACGCAACGTTGCGGAATGTCACGGGTAGTTTTGGTCGATTTTGTGATCGCCTGCCTTCAGTTCAAGAGACTCTCCGGTCCACGGCAGTCGGGCGAGGGTGGCCGTTCCTTGCGGGACGGTCACTTCCCACAAAAACTTGCCGGATTCATTTTTCCAGTTGCTGACGATGCGTCCGCGGGGGGAGTCATGGTGGGCGTTTACCCGGCGCAGGCCGGGGACGGGATGAGGTTCGAGAAAGAAGCGTTTGAAGCCGGGATGATCGGGATCGGGGCGGATGCCCGCCAGAGTATTGAAAAACCAGTTACCGTATCCGGCAAACATCGGGTGATTGAGCGAACGGGCGCCATGCCGGGCATCGACTTCCTTCTCGCCCCAGTATTCCCAGAGTGTGGTCGCGCCCCGACGGATCAGGTCGCCGAAACTCGGGTAAGAGTCCTGGTGCATCAGCGCGAGGGCGACATCGCCGTGACCGTGACGGGTCAGCGCCTCGAAGATATGGCGGATACCCATGATGCCGGTGGTGACATGCAGGGCGTGTGTTTCGCGCACATCGCGGGCGAGGCTGTCGGCGACGGCCTGCTCCTCGCCGGGAGGGGCAAAGCCGAGTTGAAGCGCCATCGCATCGGCGGTCTGCGAACCGAAGGTGCGGTTCGCGCGGTCGTAGTGGTGTTCCAGGAATGCGGCGCGGATCGTGTCGGCCAAGCGGGCATGGTGTTGCGCTTCCCGGTGATGGCCGAGCAGCGCGGCGGTCCCGGCAACGATGCGGGCGCATTGGCCGAAGAGAAGAGTCGAGGTCTTGACCGGTGGCGTGTAGCGGGGATGCGCGCTGACGCCGGGATCGAACCAGTCGCCGAGGCCTTGGGGGAGCAGTCCGCCGACGGAGAGTTTTTCCAGATGGGCGATGACGGCGAGCATGCCGTCCCAATGACGTTCGAGGATCGCGCGGTTTCCGTAAAAGACGTAGTGGCTCCAGGGGATCAGGATCAGGGCCACCATCCAGTCGGGACTGGCCACTCCGCCCGAGCGCCTGCCCGGTGCGATCATGAGAGGAAGTCCGCCGTTGCGCTGGCGGGCGGTTTCGATGTCACCGAGATATTTTTCCCAGAAGGCAGCGCCGGAGAAGGTGTAGAAGGAATAGTCGCAGACGAGGTGGGCGTCACCCAGCCAGCCGCAACGTTCGCGGGCCGGGCAGTCTTCGGGGAATCCGTGGAGGTTGCTGCGGTGGGTCCAGAGCGCCATCCGGTGCAGGAGGTTCAGGCGCTCGTCGGAGCATTCGAACGCTCCGGCGGGCGGCAACGCGGTATGGACGACGATGCCGGTAATGTCGTCGGCGGACAACGGACCCGGCCAGCCGACCACCTCGACGTAACGAAAACCATGATACGTAAATCGGGGCTCCCATATTTCCTCCGCGCCACCGCCCTTGCAGACATAGGTGTCGATTTGTTCGACGCCGGTGGCGAAGACGCCGGTGCTGGCGGTATCGACCATGCCGTTACCGTCACGGGAAAGGGTTTCGGCGAAGCGCAGCCGGATGCAGGTGCCGGCGGGGGCGGTGACGCGAATGCGCGCCCAGCCGGAAAAATTCTGGCCCATGTCAACGACGCGGTAGCCGGGTTGCGGTTCGGCAATCGCGCGCGGACGGATTTCCTCGATGGCTTTCATCGGAGGAATCGTTTGCTCCTCGAGGCGTCCACCGGGAGGAGAGACGATTTCGCAGGCAACCCACTGCGAGGCGTGTTTGGGGGTCGAGGTGTCGAAACCGTTTTCATTCCATCCGCCTTGCTCCATGCGGGCATCGTAATGTTCACCCGCGTACAGGTTGCTGCCGGTGATCGGGCCACGCGAACAGCGCCAGCTTTCGTCGGTGAGGAGCGTGAAAAGGGAACCGTCTTTCAGAAAAACCTCCAGCGTGGCGATCAGGCGGGGGGAGCCGTAAGACATGTCGCGGCGCCAGACGAGATCCTGATTGAACCAGCCGTCGCCGAGCATGACTCCGATGGCATTGGCCCCGGGACGAAGGAGCCGGGTGACATCGTGTATCACGAAAAGCGAGCGGATGTCGTAATCCGTTTGCGCCGGGTCCAGAACGTGGTCGCCGACGCGTTGTCCGTTGATGAAAGCTTCGTGACAGCCCAGTCCGCAGATGACGAGGCGGGCGGAACGGATGTCGGCGGCGATGGAAAATTCCCGCCGGAAGAGCGGCGCATGGCGCGCTCGTAGTGATTCTGTCATGCCAATCCACTTGGCCAGTTGGAGGAGTCGGGTGCCGTCGGTCATGATTTTGTTTTTGAACAGAAGGGAACAAAGTGCGCGAGAGGGAAAACGAAAAAAGCCCGGAAGGAGGTGCAATTCAAAGTGGAGGGAAAGGGCGAAACACTGAACACTGAGCATCTGACGTTTAACATTCAAACTGGCGCGGCAGCGCCTGGGACCATCGGCATCCTGCCGGCCTCGGCGGAGTGGCTGCTGAATGTTGAATGGTAAACGTAAGGCGTAAGGACCCGAGCCCAAATAACCAGGGCGAATTTGCTTGGTCTTGAAGAGTGGGCCAGCGCCGTCGCCACGGTCATTTATTCACAATCCGGTAAACTCCCGCATCAGATCCTTGGCACTCTCTTCAATCCCGGCGCATCTTCGCCTTGGTTATTTGGACTCGGGTCCTCAAATGTTCGTCGTTTGTCGGACTTCCGGATGAAACACTGCATCGTCCCTCCACTTTCAGTTATCTCTCCCCCCCCCCCCCTTTTTTTTTCTGTTGGGAAAATGCCGTTGACGCTGAAGAGGGAGGCGGCAAATACCGTGCGCCATGAGTTTTATCTCCCCTCGGTCTTCCTCTCCTGGTTCTCACTCTCTTCATGGTTGCGCGCGGTTTTTGTTGCCGGCGCTGTTCTTGGGTCTGCCATTCGCCTTGATGTCGGTGGTAATGGCGGATTCGATACAGATGGACCGGGATGCGTATGTGCAATCCGGTGACAACAGGACGGGGACGTTCGGTCAGAGCGACAGCGGAGTTCTCGATATTGCCGGACGGGACAGT
>JAISAX010000345.1 GCA_031266495.1 Opitutaceae bacterium | reverse complement strand
CCCCCGCGAATCCGCTCCGGGGCCTCCGGTGCCCTGTAGTCCCGACCTTCGGCGGAGGTTGCACGATGGATCAACGACTTGCGGCGCTACATGCCTCCAGTAGCGGAAGCCGGGTTAGCGAGGATTATCGCGCCACCGCAGCCGGTGGGACGCTTCCGGGATACCCCGCAAGCCCCACCCGCCAAAGTGGCCGGGATGCGTCCTCGTGACGCGTTTGTCTGCTCCCGCCCATGCCGATTCACGTCCAGTCCATTTTGCCCTTTCCCCCCCCCCCCGGGGGAAAACCTGTCCAGCCGCCCGTCTGGGGTTTCCCCCGCGGGGGAAACCCTGCCCGGCGTCCGGTTTGGACTTTCCCCTCGGGGGGAAACCTTGTCTGGCCGCCCGTTTGAACTTTCCCCCGCAGGGGAAAGCCTGCCCGGCGACCGGTTTGCCGTTTCCCCCGCGGGGGAAAACCCCGATTGCGTCCAGCCCGACCCTTCCCCTGCGGGGGAAGAGCCGGATTTTTTGGGAGCAAGCGTTTGGCGTCGCCAGGGAGGGTCCCGGGATCGGTGTTCTGTCCGGGGATATGGGTAACAGGTGTACGGGGATCGGGAAGGTCCGGGGAGCGCACGCGTCTCGCGTGCCGGTTTTGGCGTCTCGCCAAAACCCGTTGCCTCTCCGCTCCGTGAATACGGATCGGATGTCGCGGTGAGCGCGGTGAGGCAACGCCCCACACGCACGGAGGCGTGTGGCTGCGTGCGCGCATCTTCGCTCCGTTTGTTTCCTTACGGTTCCTTACAACTGAAAATGGAGGCGAGTCGAGGGTCCTTGCCTCCTTTGCAAAGGGCGCTGGCCCGGGACGTGCCCGCCTCAGCTTTTGGCTGCGCGTTCGGCCTTGCGGCGTTCGTTGCCGTTGAGGATGCGCTTGCGCAGGCGGAGGTTCTTCGGGGTCACTTCGACGAATTCGTCGGCGGCGACGTACTCGATGGCGCGCTCCAGCGAGAGCTTCACCGGCGGACTGAGCTGGATGCCCTTGCCCTCTCCTTGCGATCGAAAGTTGGTGAGTTGTTTCGCCTTCATCGCGTTGACCGGAATGTCTTCCTGTCGTGGGTTTTCCCCTACAATCATGCCTTCATAAACGTCCTCGCCCGCTCCGACAAAGAGGCGTCCGCGTTCCTGGATGCTTTCGAGCGCGTAGGCGGTGGTGGTGCCGGCTTCGGTCGCAACGAGCGTGCCGGTCTGGCGTGTGGTGAGTTCGCCGGCCCAGGGGCCGTACTCCTTGAAGAGGTGCGACATGATGCCGTGGCCGCTGGTGGCGTTGACGAGATCGACCTCGAAGCCGATCAGGCCGCGTGTGGTGATGGTGGCTTCGATCATGGTCGTGGTGTTGTGCTTTTCCATGTTCGTGATCTGCCCTTTGCGGTTGGCGAGGTTTTGCATGATCGCGCCGACACTGTTTTCCGGGACTTCCACCCAGAGGGTTTCATAGGGTTCCTGGCGGGCGCCGTCGGGGGTGGTGCGTTCGATGACGGTGGGGCGGGAGACGAGGAGTTCAAAGCCTTCGCGGCGCATCGTCTCGACAAGGACGGCGATTTGCATGGCGCCGCGCGCCTTGACGTTGAAGGTGGCCGCGGAACCGGTGTCCTCGACGAATATGGAGATGTTGGTTTTTACTTCCTTGTAGAGGCGGTCGCGGAGTTGGCGCGAGGTTACGTACTTGCCGTCGCGTCCGACGAGGGGGCCGTCGTTGACGCAGAGTTGCATTTCGAGCGTGGGGGGGTCGATTTCGGTGAAGGGCAGGGCTTTGGCGTCTTCGCTGGCGGCAAGGGTGTCGCCGATGTCGATGTCCTCGAAGCCGGAGAGGCCGACGATGTCGCCGGCGGAGGCGGTGCCGGATTCGGTGGTGCTGAGGCCGGTGTACTCGAAAACTTTGCTGATCTTGCCGCGCAGGCGTTTGCCGTCGGCGTGGCGGATGACCCACACGGGGTCGCCGATGCTGATGGTGCCGCCGAGGATTTTCCCGACGGCGATGCGGCCAACGTAGTCGCTCCAGTCGATGTTGGAGACGAGCATGTGAAAGGGTTGGTTGGGGCGGGCGAAGGGGGGGGGGATGTGTTCGAGGATGACGTCGAAGAGCGGGGTCATGTCGATGTTTTCGTCGGTGAGTTTGCGTTTCATGTGGCCGTCGCGGCCGGAACCGTAAACGACGGGGGCGTCGAACTGTTCTTCGGTGGCGTTGAGTTCCATGAGGAGTTCGAGGACTTTGTCGTACATGCCGGCGGGGTCGGCGTTGTCGCGGTCGATTTTGTTGATGACGATGACGACCTTGAGTCCGTGCTGAAGTGCTTTTCGCAGGACGAAGCGTGTCTGGGCTTGCGGGCCGTCGTAGGCATCGACGAGGAGGAGGACGCCGTCAACCATGCGCAGGGCGCGTTCGACTTCGCCGCCGAAGTCGGCGTGGCCGGGGGTGTCCACGATGTTGATCGTCTTTTCGTGCCAGCGGACGGCTGTGTTCTTGGCCTTGATGGTGATGCCTTTTTCGCGTTCGAGGTCCATGGAGTCCATGGCGCGTTCGGCCACTTGCTGGTTGGCGCGAAATGTCCCGGCATGCTTCAAGAGCTGATCGACGAGAGTGGTTTTGCCGTGATCGACGTGGGCGATAATGGCGATATTCCGGATGTTCTGGTTCATAGGCGCAACGACAGGGCGTGGCAGTGTTTTTGACTAAAAGGGATCAAACGTGCCGATGCCCGGGACGCGTTTCAAGACGGATCGGCAGGAAGACCAGTCTTGTCCCGGTCTTCGTAGCCGGCGCCGGGCCAGCGGCGTTCGAGCCAGGAAAAATCCCACATGGTGATGGCAAGGGGATGCCCGTCCGTATTCTGATGCCTCCGGCGGACGATTTCGCGTCCGCGGCCGAAGTTGCAGGGGAGAGGCGGGGGCAGTACCGGTTTCAGTGACTGGCTGCGTTTTTTCGCGGTCGTCCGCGGCGGTTGCCAGGGGGAGCACCATTGGCGGGAAGTTGCGAGCCGTGAGCCCAGAGCTTTTCGATTTCGACGACGGCACGGCGAAGCGCGGCGAGGATGGTGTCGGCGTAGCCGGGCTTGCTGATACGCATGGTAGGTGCGCTGGCTCCGAGGGCGGCGAAGACATTGCCCCAGGCGTCGTGTGCGGGGACGGCGACGGCGCTGACGCCTTCACTGAATTCATCGGTGGTGCGGCTGAAGCCTCGGGCGCGGATTCTTGAGAGTTCTTCGGCGAAGGTGGCGGGCTCGGTAATCGTGTAAGGGGTATGTGGGGTGAGTCCGTAGTGGGTGAGATAGCTTTCGAGGGCGGCGGGAGCGGCGTGGGCGAGGAGCATCTTGCCGTAGGCGGTGGCGTGGGCGTTGCGGAGCTTGATTTCGTTGAGGTCGTTGACCGCGAGAGCCTGCTGGCCGGCGACGTAGGCGAGATTGAGGAAGCGGCCCTGGTCGTTGACCACGAGTTGCACGGTTTCGTTGAGTTCGTCGGCAAGACGCTGGACGACGCCGCAGGAGGCCGTCGAGAGGAACTGATGGTAGGTGGGGTGGTTGCCCAGGTGCATGAGGCGCATGCCCGGGTAAAAGAGGCGCGTGGTTTCGTCCTGTCGGAGATAACCGCGCGCGACGAAGGTCATGGCGATGTTGTGTGCGGTGGCAACGTTGATGCAGAGTTGCTGGGCGAGGGCGCGCGTGCCGATGCCGGCCTCGGCGCGAAGGACGGCTTCAAGAAGGTTGAGACTTTTGTCGAGGGTGAGGACGACGGGCATACGCAAAGAAAAGCCTGAAGGACTGAATGGCTGAAAGGCTGAAATCTAAATGAATGGGGAGCGTCGAGCTTTGTCCCTGTGTAATGAGGTGTTCGCGTCTGCCTATTGAGTGATTTCGAGTTCGTAGGCGAGTACGGACGGATGGCCGCCTTGCGAGGTCTGGAGCGCGAAGGTCAGGGCGGTATCCGCGTGAGTGACGGGGAGAGTGTAAAGTCGTTTGCCGCCGGTGGAGAGGGCATGCATCGCGACGGAGGCGTTCGCGGGTGCGGCAAGAGCAAGGGTAACGTCGGCGGAACCTTGGCGGACGAGGAGCGGAACGGAACCCGGGTCTTCAAGGATCTTGCGTTCGGGGGTGCGGAAACGGGCTCCGGTGTTTTGCACGTCGGTGAGGTGCAGGAGCAGCAGACGGCGACTGGTGGCGAGCGGTTGGTCGTCCATGGCGGAAACGGAGACCATGGCGGGGCCGTCGGTGCAAACGTGGAGGACTGTGCCGCCGGCTTCGCCGGAGCGGGTGAGCATGAAGGCTTCGGTGCGCGGGGTGACGACAGAGAAGCGGCCGGCAGTGACGTCGAGGTCGAGTTCGCCGGTGTCGCTGCGGTAGCGGCGGGCGGCGGGGTTGAAGCGGCCGGACGGGAGGATGTCGGCGGCGAGGATCTGTTGCGGGAGTCGCGGGGTTTCCTCGAAGGAGGGAACGCCGAGGGTGCCGTGTCCGCCGGGTTCGGTGACAGTGGCAAGGAGCGTGCGTCCGGTGTCGCGATAGTTGCCGGTGACGACCGTGCCGAGGCCGGTGACGAGACCGAGTCGGGAAAAATCGTCGGAATACGAGCCGAGTGCTTCGGGGGAGGAGAAGGCGGTGGAGGGATTGATCTCGAAGGCGATGAGGTTTTCCGAGGGGCGGACATCGCCGCGAAGGAATAGCAGGGCGATGAGACGGTCGGCGAGCGTGGCGACGGGGTCGTTGGAGCTGTTGAAGCTGACGATGGGCGAGGGCTCGGTGAGATGGTTCACCAGGCCGCCGTTGTAGGCGAACCGCCAGATGCCGTCCCAATCCTGAAACGCGGCATAGGCTCCGAAGAGCGGTCCGGCTTCGGCGCGGTAGCGATTGGGGAAAGTGTAGTTGAATTCCGTTACCGTGTAGGGAAGTCCGGCGATGCGTGTCGGGAAAAGCTGGCGCGGCAGCTCGGCGTCCCTGCCCAGGGCGGGTTCGTCGAGGTGGAGGTAGGGGAGGTCCCACAAGTCGCCGACGAAGCGGGGGTGGTCCCAGTAGCGGTGCACGTCCACGTAGTCGAGATGGTCGCGGACGAGGGCGAGGGGTTTGTAGTCGCGGTGATTGATATCGGTAAGCGGGACGCGGGTGCCGATGTCGTTTTTGAGAAAACGGGCGAGGGAGGCCCGAGAGGAGAGCTGGCGTTCGGAGAGGAAGCGGGCGAAGGCGAGGGAACGGTCGCGTTCGGAGAGTTTGCCGGAGCCCTGCGCCGCAAGCCAGGCGGCGAAGCGTTGCTGGTAGAGTTGGGCGATGGAGGCGTCGGAGGCCCAGGTGGCGGAGAGAACGTTTTCGTTGACGGGACAGATGCCGACGAGCGCCGGGTCTTTGGCCCAGGTGAGGCCGGTATGAGGGTTGCGGTGGGTGAGGAGTTTCCGGGCGAAGTGTTCCCATGCGCGTTGCGCTGAGGGGGAGACGGCGACGGCGGGCTTGATACCGTTGCGGGTACGGGTGGCGAGTTCGTTGATTTCGCCCGCAGGGAAGAAGCGGGTGCTGAAGAGGTCGATGTTGATATAGATGCCGGCGGCTTTGAGGCGGGAGGCGAGGTAGTCGAGGCGGTCGAGTTTTTCCGGATCGATGTCGTGACTGCTGGCAGCGTCGGGCTTGAGGAGGAGTGCATCGAAGTGATGGATACGAACGGCGTTGTAACCCAGACGGGCAAGGCGGAGGGCGAGGCGGTCGGCAAGGTCGCGATTGATGTAGTTGGTCTGGAAATTCAGGTTGGCGCCGAAGAAGCGGACGCGTTGGCCGGGCTGGTTTTCAAAATAAAAATGGCCGTCGCGGATGACGACGGGGCCATGTTTGCCGGCGGGGGCGTCGAGGAGGCGGGAAAAATCGAGGATGCCGCCGGGTTCGACGTCGTGTTCGAAGGCGAGGGGTCGCCAGTCGGGACCGGCGGAGAGGACGAGGCGTTTGGCGGCGGCGGGGGGGGGGG
>JAISAX010000344.1 GCA_031266495.1 Opitutaceae bacterium | reverse complement strand
ATGTGTTTCATATGATCGCCGTCCGGCAACTTTTATCGGGCGACTTCACCGGCCAGGCGGTTCTTGTGCTTCAGGGCGTGGGAAAGGGTGATGGTTTTCATGTTCGTCTGGTTTGGTTGAGTTGAGTTGGAGAATAGAGATTTCGAAAGGATCGGGGCAGAGGAGAGGTCACAGCATACCTGACTATTTGATCAGGTTTATACCTCGACACTCATGCGCCGATGAACGACGTCCTGTCTGGAGTAAAACGGTGCGAGCCCTCCGAAAATCAAGAGGCACAATCCAGCGTCGGAGCGGACGCGGCGGTCATTCCTGGATTTGTCCGGCGTCAGCGCGTTCCAGCTTGATCCCGCGTTGTTCGGCCCACAGGTGCATGTCCTGACGGCTCAACGCCGCGGCCATCAGCTCGGGGAAGTGCCCGGGCGTGCAGGCAAAGACAGGGACGCCCATCGCGGCCAGTTGCGCGGCGTGACCGTGGTCATAGGACGGCGCCCCCTGGTCGTTGAGCGCGAGGAGGCAGATGAGGTTCACGCCCGCGGCCACGAGATGGGCCGCCCGGCGCAGCATGCCTTCGGCGTCACCGCCTTCGTAGAGATCGGTGATCAGTATCATCGAGGTGTCGTGCGGGCGCTGCACCAGTCCGCTGCAATAAGTGAGCGCCTTGTGGATGTCGGTGCCTCCGCCCAGTTGCGCGCCGAAGAGCAGATCGACCGGATCGTGCAACTCTTCGGTCAGGTCCGCCACGGCCGTGTCGAACAACACCATCCTGGTGCTTAGCGCCGGCAGCGAGGCCAGCACGGCGCCGAAGATGGACGAATAAATGACGGACGCCGCCATCGATCCGCTCTGGTCCACGCAGAGGATCACGTCTTTGACGGAGCTGCGTTTGCGCCCGTGGCCGATGAGTGTTTCCGCCACGAGCGTGCGCCGGTCGGCCTGCCAGGTCTTGAGGTTGGCGCGGATGGTGCGGTCCCAGTCGATCTCCCGCAACCGGGGCCGGCGGTTGCGCAGGGAGCGGGCAAGCGCGCCGCGCACCGCCTGGCGCAAAGGCTCGGCCAGCCGGCGTTCCAGATCCTCGACCACCTTGCGCACGACTTGCCGGGCGGTCTCCTTGGTGCGGGCAGGAATCACCCGGCTGAGCGAAAGCAGCGTCGCCACCAGATGGACGTCGGGCTCCGCCGCGGCCAGCATCTCGGGCTCCAGCAGCATTTGTTTCAGGTTCAGCCGTTCGAGCGCATCCTTCTGCATCACCCGGACCACGCCCGCCGGGAAATAGGTGCGGATGTCGCCCAGCCAGCGGGCGACGTTCGGGGCCGAGGCGCCCAGTCCGCCGCGCCGTGACTCCGTCTGTCCGGCAGGCTCGTAGAGCGCGGTCATGGCCGCGTCCATGGCCGCATCGTCGGCGGACAAGTTGCCATGCAGTCCGTCCGCCGGAGCGCCGAGGATCAGCCGCCAGCGGCGCGCGTTTTCCGCATCGGGATTTTCCATGGGGGACACGGGGCGTTTGTTCATGACAGGGGTCTCCCCAACAGGTTCAGGACAACCGGCACGACTGCGCGCACCCGCTCGGCGTCAAGCGGCAGTTCCCGGCCACCGGAGCCGGTGGCACCGCCTGCGGACGCCGCCGTTCCCAGCCTCGCGGCGATGCGCGTGCGTTCGGGGGGAGCGAAGGTGGCGAAGGTGCGGCGCAAGAGGGGCAGCACCGTGGTGAAAGCGTCGCCCGGGAGGCTGGCGACCCAGTTTTCGATCAAGGGCAGCAGGCGCGGATCGTGCACGAGGACCGCGCCATGCCCGCTGAGAAATCCCTCGATCCAGGCGGCGGCCTGGCCAGGCTCCTGCCCGCGTGACAGCGCCCGGGCGAGCACCCGTGCGACCTCCTCCGGTTCGAGCCGGTCCGTTTCGAACAGCAGGCGCGCGGCGAGGCCGGCCAGCAGGGGATGCGCACCGTCGCGCTCCAGCAACCGGGCGAGCAGGGCAAACCAGTCGTCCCTGCCGCCGGACTCGAGCAGGCCCAGGGCGTCGTGATAGTCGCGCCACGCCGGAGACCATTCGGTGGCGGCTTCGTCATCCAGTCCGCTTACCGCCGCCGACAGGCCGGCGTGGATACGGGCAACGAAGCCGTCGAGGATGGGGAGCACCCTCGACGTGTCGGTCTGGCGCACGTTGCCGTAGCGGGCGAGCCGGGCCAGGGCCGGCACGGCCCGCATCAGCCGCAACACATCGTCACCGCGCGCGGCTTCATCCTGAATGCGCGCGAGGAGGGCCGTGTTGGCCGCGGGCAAGTCCGCCAGCAGTGCGCTTTCCAGCAGGCCGCACAGCGTATCGAGCGAAGCGCCTTCCTGCGCACGGCTGGCCACCGCGCCGGCCGCGGCGGTTTCCAGGGTATTGCCAAAGCGGGCGGCGTCGATGATCGCCACGGCGAATTCGGGCTTCCACTCCAGCGTCCAGTTTTCCCTGAACGTGCCTTTGCCGCCGGACGCCGTGCCGCGCCGTCCCCAGGGGATGGACAACAACGTGAGCCGGTGGAGCAGCCGGCTGCGTTCCAGGCCGTTGGGTTCGCGCAGGTCGAGTTCCAGGGGCTGCTGGCTGGCGGACGGTTTCAACCGCAGGCGTTTTTGTGAGGCCTCGATGTCCTGCTGCAACGGCACCCGCGCGAGTCCCTCCGGCACCGTCCCGAGACGATCCCCGACAATCAGTTCGCGGGCGACCAGCCGCAGGGGAGCGCGGTCGCCATGGCAGAACACGGCCAGGGCGGCTTCGTTCATTTCCGGCAGACCGGGAATCGGCCGTCCGCGGAAGGCCGCGAGGTGCTCGGCCAGCCGCACGCCGTCGATCACCTGGGCGGTCGAGGCGTCGAGGTCGCGGTCGCGCAACACACGTCCGACCCGCGTCAGCCAGCGGGCGGCAAGTTGCGGGTCGTGACGGTGGCGCCAGAGATGTTCATACCAGCCGGGCGATTCGATGCCCGCGCCGTATCCACTCGCCGAACACAGCCGGGCGAAAGTCCACGGCACCCACGTCGCCGACGCCCGGACTTTGGGGAGACTTTTGAGAAGCCCGTTGTCGGCGGACACCCCGGGCGGCCGGGCGAGCACCGGCGCGTGCCACGCGCCGCAGACCACCGCGACCTCGCCGAGCACGTCGCGTCGGGTTTCCCGGATGACCCGGCGCATCCAGGCCTCGCGCCTGCGTTCTTCCAGCGACTCGGGCAAGGCCAGCTCGGTGCGGAGCGCGGCCATCGCCTCCAGCACCGCGGAAAAAAGTCCGGCGGGTTCGCCGCGCTCCTCCACGCGATCATTCCACCAGCGTTCGCTGTCACTGTAGCCGTCGGCCCGCGCCAGCCACGAAAGGGGATCCTCGCGGATTTCCCCGGATGAAGGCGGCTCGGCGGAGGGAGAGGGGGGGAGGGGGGTGGCCAGGCTCTCTTCGTCGGAGGAACCGGTGGCAACGGCGGCGGCGCGCAAGGCGAAGCGGTGTTGCCAGGGAAAATCCATGAACCGCACCGGCACTCCGCGGGCCACCGCCCAGCGCAGCGCCTGCCATTCGGGAGAGAACTCGGCGAAGGGGTAAAAAACCGACTGCCGCGGATCGTCCGTCTGGTGGACAAGCAACGCCACGGGCGGCGTCATGCCGGCCTGGATGATGGCGGGGATTTCTTCGTCGGCGTCAGGCGGGCCTTCGATCAGCAGGGCGGCCGGCTGCAAGGCATCGAGCGCCGTCACCAGGCTGCGTGCGCAGCCCGGGCCGTGGTGCCGGATGCCGAAGATGGTCGTGCCCATGGTCGCGGGGGGGGGGGGGGGGAGGGCAGCCGTGGTGGTCGCGACAGGCGCTAAAAAAAACCTTCCAGCCGGCGCGCACCTGCCCGACGGTTTCCAGATATTCCTTGATGACAACGGTGTCGTGTAGCGGAT
>JAISAX010000154.1 GCA_031266495.1 Opitutaceae bacterium | reverse complement strand
TTGAAGAGCGAGCCAAGGAACTGACGAGGGAGTTTACCGAGGTAAATGACCGAGTCAGCGACGCTGGCTCGCTCTTCAAGACCAAGCAAATTTGCTCTGTTTATTTCATTACGGTTCCTAACCAATGGCCTCAACCATCCCGACAGGCGCGGTCACCAACTCGGTGCCGACCTCATTTTCCATACCATCCTCAAGGGATGAAAAAGGTAATGCTCACGGGGGCGCATTTTTACTGTTTTGTGTGCCCCTGCAAAAACGTCTTCCACGTATCATCCGTTACAACCGTTGCGCTCCGGTGTATCCATTCGCTACCCGGCAACCCGACCCGGATAACAGGCAATGGCCAACGGGCAACGTCACCGTCCATCCGGCGGCGGGACGCCGCCGCTCCTCACTCCGGCGGCCATCGTCGAATGCGATAATCACCACATCATCAATAACCAAACCAATCGATAGGGGGGGGGAATAACTTGCGGTAAAATAAATACTTATGCAAACATTTCCACCTCCGCGACATCAAACTTTCTTACGTCGCCAAGCGGATTCATCGGTCAAGGGGGACAGGCTATATTCGCGACATGCGAAACTGGTCTGGATGATCCGGGAACTACCCTCAACAGTGTATTGGCCAATATTTTTGGAGCAAATCAACATATGTTCCAAAGAGTTATAAAACAGATAAACGATCTGTTTCAGAATCACCCACGCTCCCTTCACGGTAGTCGTCTGCTCGTGAGTCTCACGTTGAAAACCATTCAGGGGAATCAAGTGCATAGCTAGATTTTTTTAATAGCCTCCATGGCCACCCGATAAACTGATCGACGGCAGTCCGGCCCCCCCTCCTCTCTCCATAATCGCAAGAGCTATTTTCACAAAGTAGAAATAGAGGTTTTTATTCATCTATACTATCAAGGCAAGTGAAGCGGGCGGTAGTCTGTCGCTGACCGGAAAGGTGTCACCTGCCGATCGGCATCAAGCCAGGGAGAGAGCCGGTTTCGACTCGTCGAAAATCCACTCCGCCCGGCAAAACCGGACGGGATGGGGGAGGGGAGTGATGATTACCATAGGATAACGATTCCGTTTTCCCGATTTTTGTTTACGGTTTCTGTCATGGAATCTCTCTCCCAGGCCGCCATCGCCCGTCAGTTGCAGGTCTCGCGATCCACCGTGAGCCATGTGCTCAACGGCCGCGGGCATCTCATCCGTCCGGAGACGCGCAAGAAAGTCGAGGACGCTCTCAAGGCCAGCGGCTACCAGCGCAACGGCCTCGTCCGCGCGCTCAAGACCCGGCGCAGCCATGTGGTGGGCATCATCGTGCCGGAAATCGGCCGCTCGTTTTTTTCCGAAATCATCCGCGCCGCCGAAAACGAGGCGCGCGAACACGGCCTGCAATGTTTCCTCGCACAGAGTCACAGCGATCCTGGCGTGATCGAAAAAAGCATCCTCACGATGCGCGAATACCGGGTGGACGGCATTCTCGTCACGCCGTCCAGCTCGACGGTGAACGTCGATCTGTACCGGCAGCTTTGCCAGCAGCGTTTCCCGTTCGTGCTTGCCGATTCGCCGGTGCGCGGGGTGGAGGCTCCGTTTGTGGGCAACGATAATGTGGAGGTTGGCCGCCTCGCCACCGAGCATCTACTCGCCCTCGGCCACCGCCACATCGCCTGCATCCGGGGCTACGAAGGCTCCGGTGTATCCGAACATAGATTACAAGGTTTCCGGGTCGCCTTCGCCGCCGCCGGCCTCACGCCCGGGGAGGCCCTCGTCGCCGGTGGCGGCTTCAGCTTCGACGCCGGGGCCGCGGCCACGCGCGCCCTCCTGGCCGCCAGGCGAAAAAGGGCGTTCACCGCGATTGTCGCGCCCTCCGACCACGCCGCCCTCGGCGCAATCCAGGAGATCATCCGGGCCGGGCTTCGTGTGCCCGATGACATCTCGATCGTCGGTTGCGCCAATGTGGACATTGCCGCCATGAGCAACCCGCCCCTCACCACCGTGGACCAGAAACCCGGCGAAATCGGCGTGCGCGCCATGCGGATGCTCATCGAACGAATCGGAACCCGGACCGCCGGCACCGATCCTGCGCCGGTTCCGGAAAGTTTCCCCGGTTCCCCTGTCGTTCTCGTGCGTCCTGCCCTGCTGGTTCGCCAGAGTACAGCCGCCCCCGCGACCCCGTCCTGAACCTTACAGACCCGGCAGTCGCAACACGCAGACAGAAAAGGAGGATTTCCCGAAAAAATCGATTTTCGTGAAAAAAGGCTTGTCATGACCATATGATAACCACATGAATCTCTCCACTCCCGTTCTCCATTCCCGTTCATATCTTGGTATTTTCCCCATGGCCGCATGTATATATACTTCTGTTTCCTTCATGATTCTCGCGATCATACCCATCCTGGCAGTCACTCCCCTTGCCGCCTGGACAGGTGATCCCGATGCCCTGATCTCAGGGGAAAATCCTTACCTCAAGCTCGCCCGGCTCAACGTTACCCGTGCCATCGACACCGAAAAACCCGATATTTTCTGGCTGGTCTGGGGGGCTCTCGCCGACGAAAGCGACCGGCGCGGGGATGCCGCCCTCCTCGCCAAAGCCCGCCAGCATAGCGACGACCTTGCCTCCCGCCTCGCCGACAAACCCACTGGCCATTGGGAGATCACCGTCTTCCTCGAATGCGTCCGGCTCTGGAAAAAACACGAAGGCGCCGATGCCGCGACGATTGCCCGCTGGCTCGAAGCCGCCCGCCCCTCCGTCGAGAAAAGTCGCGAGGAAAACCGGAAGGGCATTGACGGCCATTCTGACGCCTCGTGGATCACCGTCGCGCCGAACGCCATGTTCCAGTCCGCCGCCATTCTCGCGCTCGCCGGCGATCTGTATCCGGACGAGAGTTACAAGGATCTCGCCCGCGCCATCGTGGCCGCGGCCGCCCGCCATCAGCTTCCCGGCGGGGCCTTTTCCTACATCCGCAACTCCGGGCCCTCCGCTCTCTATTCCGGTTTCGATGCCACCTTTCTCGGCCGCTACTACCAGCTCACCCGTGATCCCGAAGCCCGACGCATGCTCGTCGCCATGGCTCACTACACGCACGACGCCCTGGCCAACGGTCTTTTTGAAGGCGCTTCGGCCACCTGGTGGAAACATCACTGGGGCGCCGGCGGTCTCGTTCACGGCATCGAAGTCGTTGCCGGCCTCTCCGGAGACCCTGTCGCCCGCGCGCTGGCCGAGGTCCGCCTTTCCGCCTCGCAGCGTTACTGGTTCTCCTGGGTGGCGATGTATTTCTGGCGCGCCGACATCGACATTTCCGCCGTCCGGCCCGGCGCCGACGCCTGCCGGCTCGGCGGCAACATCCACGGTCCGCTCCTCCGCCGCGGCGACTGGCAGGCCGTCATGCCTTTCACGCCTTACGGGGACACCGCTGTCGGCGCCACGCTCATCCACCCCGACGAACGTCTCCGCTTCGCCAACTACCTGGAAGCCGCCGCCCTGCCGGTGTTCCTGAAAAACTCCGGCGGTTATCGCGGCCGTGATGTATCGCTTTATATGATACCTCCGGACGAGGCTGGACACCGCGACTCCCTTCTCGACGAAGAGGAAGGATGGATCGCCTCTGGCTCGGCCTTCCGCCCGCGTCGCGCGATTTTTGGCGATCCGGTCGTCCCCGTCGCGGAAGGCTGGAAACTGACCCAGATCTGGTTTGCCGATGCGAACGGTCTCGCCGGCTGGCTCGAACTCACGCCCGACGATCCCGCCCTCGCCAAGCCGTCTCCGGAACACACCCCGCGCGGCGTGCTGATTTTCGGTGGTCCTCTCGAAAAATCCGTCGATGCTCCCGGCGCACACCGCTTTGAAACTGCCGGCTTCACGCTGACGCTCCTCGGTGAGCGCATCTCCGGCACCCGCACAGGGGGCAAGGACGGCAACGAAGCATGGATCGATTTCACCCCCGCGCCCGCTCCTGCCGTTACCGGTTACGGGGCGATTCTCGCCCGTTCCGGACGCCCTGCCGCCGCAATTATCCGCGAACCCTCTCCCGCGGGTGCCCTTGCCGTGCGCATCACCCGCGAAGGTGAACTGGTAATGAGATTTCACTACAATCTGCGAACCTGCGAACTCCGCCGCATTCAATCCCCTGAACCCTGATTTCCCGTTCCATCCTGGAAAAATCAACAAACCATACCATGAAAACAAAACGAATCAGTCACATCGCCATCACCGTCGCCGCTGCCGCCGCCACGGTTGCTATCGTCAGTCTTCCGGCGTCCTCCTCCGCCATTGCCGCCACTCCGGCCCCGGTCCTTTCCGAGACCTTTGAATCCGGCATGACCGGCTGGACGGGTTGGAGCGGAGGCGTCACCAGCTGGTTCACCACCCCCGATCCCCTCGACACTGGCAACACCGTCCTTAGCTCCTCCACTACCGGACGCACCGAGGCCATCATCAAAAACATCACCACAATTCAGAAATCACTGGATTTCTCCTTCGACATATATTCCGGCAGCGCAGCCACGGGGTGGAATTTCCGGGGAGTTCTTCTCACCGGTGTCATGTCCACCTCCCCTGGATACGGTTTTTATATCACTGCAGGCGGTGGTGTAAGTATCTATCGATACGACTCGGGCTGGAGTACGCTCAACGGCGGTACACCGGCTCCGGTCGAGATCGGCAATAGTTCCGCCGCGAGTGTGTGGAAAAACGACGAATGGAATACGGTTTCATTCCGGTGGCTGGAAACCGGCGATTTCTCCCTGTTCGTCAATGGCAGCATCGTCGCCACGGCGAGTGATGCCACGTACAAAACCAAGGCGGCCCGGCTTGTTTTCCAGAAGTTTACCAACAACGACGAATCAAAGGAGATTACCGGCCGCATCCTGCTGTTCGACAACGTGACGGTGACGACTGCGCCGATTCCCGAACCGGCCACCACGGCGATCGTCCTTCCCTTTTTCATCCTCCTTGCCATTGGCGTCCGCCAGATTTGTCGTGCCTGCCGGTGAGTTCCCGCATTGCACAATTCGCAATTCGCAATCCGCCACCCGGGGGGGGGGCCCCCCCCCGCGCCCCCCCCCGCGCGGCGGCGCCCCCCGCCGCCGCGAGGGGGTGGCCGAAGGCAGCAGAACAAGCA